>JAITJD010000022.1 GCA_031279085.1 Rickettsiales bacterium
GGCTGCCCGTACGACGATTCGTATTGATTGAATTTTACAGCCCGCCTGTTTGCAATTCGTTGCCGGCATAGAATTTATAAGCCTCGGGAACAAACTGCAATAACGCATAGTTCTCGTCATTTGCGCCGGAATATCCGAAAGACTCGTATTTGTCGCGCCAATACTTTTTTTTCTGGTCTTGGTCGCCGACGATTATGATTGTTCCGAAAAGCCGTATCGCATGCCTGTTCTCAGGATTGAAATAATAAAGGCAGCAGCGCGGATTCTTTAAAATCTGCCGGTATTTCGGAGATTTGATGTTAGTTAAAAAATGCAAGTCAAATCCGGAGGTTTCTTTGTTCATATCGTTCATGACATGGCGGGTTTCGGGATATCCGTCCAGGTTGATGGTGCACAGGTGCAAAGAATCGCACGATTTGATTATGTCTGTCATGGATTTTTTTATTTCGTCATTCATTTTTTCATTTCCAATTCATCTAGAACCGCGTCCAGTTTGTCCAAAGAGCTGTTCGCGCATCCGCGGCCCTGCCAGGTCAGCAATTCCTCGCCAGTTTTTTGATCGGCGATGGAAACATTGAAATTCCACCACCAAAATCCGTTAAAAACGCACCATACGGGCCGGAAGTCTTCCCTGCGTTCGCGGACTTTCACAACATACCGCGCGTTCATAGTGTAGGAAGTGTCGATTTCCATTTCATTATCGCCTGTCGCGTCGTCGTATGTTTTCATGCTGGCCGCTTTTCCGACAATGACTTTATATCCGCGTTTTTCCAGTCGGTTCTTGATGTTGAGTCGCATTGAATACCCGCCGCGGTCGGCGTATATTGTTTTGGTTTTATCCAGTGTTTCGGGCTTTACATACATGGTGTTGCAGCCGGCCATCAGAAAGCACAAAACTATCGGCGCAATTATTCGCATTTTTTTCCTCTTGTTTTTTTGCAGTCTACACAGATGGCTTGCCGAATACAAGAAATTTTTATTGACCGAACCGGCAATGAGATATTAAGATTGAACAAAATCAAATCAAAGGAAAAAATATGATAAAAAAATCAGCGCTGTGCATTTTTTGCTTGGCGGTTTTGTCCGCATGCGGCGGCGGCCTTGTTTCGCCTTTGGATTCCGGCGACAGAATTCCCGCGGACAAGGCTGTTTTGATCGGAAAGGTATCATTGTCGCCGATGCTGGACGAAGACGGCGATTTGACGGATAAAAAAGACGACGACTATCAGACGGTTTATCTAAGCTTTGGCACGGGCGACGGAAAGAAAAAGGAGCAGGGCGGAATATACTTGGAATTCGACGAAGTCGAAACGAACAAATTCTTTGCCGTTCCCGTCGACGCGGTCAAAGGCTTGACTTTGGAAGAAATGCAATTCGTGATAGGCCGCAAGAAATGGTATTCCAGAACCGAGCATGTTTATCGCAGCATTTTGTCGCAAATTCAATTTCAAATTGACCAAAAGCTGGAGCCGGGCGATGTATATTCAATCGGCAATATCAAGATAGACCTGCATAAGAAATCATTCAAAGAAATCGGCGATGAAAAATATGACGAAGAAGAGGCTCATTACATAATTCCGCAATCAATTTCTTTGGATTCGGATTCGTCCGGCGTCAAAGCATGGTTTAAAAAAAGTTTTCCAAAGTCCGACGAAGCCGTCCGCGATGCCAAAGTGCTGATAAAAGCCACGGAAAACGCGAATGCGTTCAGAGAAACGCAGATAACGACAACTTATCACAGGTATTGATATAATGGGTAAAATCGCGGCTGGTTTGCTTTCGTCATTGCTGGCGGTCTGCCGGTGCGCGCTTTATAAAAATTTTCCCGTAAAAAACATGTTGAAATAAGCGGAATACTAGTAAAAACTGCCTAAAAAAGACTGCCTAATCCAAAGGAAGCTTTGGATTAGGCAGATTGCTTGTTGGTAATTTTGCGCGGATTTCAAGCTTTTGTCAATAGAAAAATTTCCTGAAACTATGCCTAATCCAAAGGTTCCTTTGGATTAGGACAGGTTGGCGTTCAAAGGATGTTTCTAATGCAGATATCTCGCAAAATTTTGCCGTTAGTTATTGTTTCGTTATTTGTTTTCAATTTCACCGCATCTGCCGATAGTTGCTGGATGTGTAACGGAGGAGTGGAGCCTCCCGACACTGGCCCCGGTAATCCAATCTGTTCTGCTGGCTGCGGAGTCAAAACCATAGAGGGCCAACAAAGATGCGTCAATTGCCAGCCCGGGACATACAATCCCGCCGCCAAGCCTAATAGTTTGGGCTGCGTTCCGTGTCTGGCGGGGTATTATTGTTCTGGCGAGGATATATTTAGCGGCGAGGGTATAAATGATAATAATATCTGGGATTACCCCTGTGCTGAAAACCATTATTGTCCCGCAGGCTCTTGCACCGCAGAGGGGAGCTTGTGTTCTCTCTCAGTAGACAATTGTCAACAAATTAACCTTGACGAACCGCATTCTTGCCC
Organism: Rickettsiales bacterium; assembly: GCA_031279085.1. Lineage (GTDB taxonomy): Bacteria > Pseudomonadota > Alphaproteobacteria > Rs-D84 > Rs-D84 > JAITJD01. The sequence continues at coordinate 2,477 of JAITJD010000022.1, forward strand.
GTCCAGTCATAGATCGCCGGCCGGATCGGATTCCATCAGCGACTGCGTTTTATGCACATCGACATGCGGGGCTGGATATAATGTATGGACGAGTTATGACACCTCTCATGAAGTCTACAAAAAATGCGAGTGCACTTGTTCGGGGAATACTGATT
>JAITJD010000026.1 GCA_031279085.1 Rickettsiales bacterium
TGTTTTGCTGGCCGTTGTGCAAGGCTGGGCTATTGTTCGCGGATTACAGGCCATGGCGCCGGTAAACGGAGTTTCGGCCGTCGTGAATCCTGGGGTTGCGTTCGAGCTTTCCGCCGTAATCGCGCTGGTTGGCGGAACTGTGTTCATCATGTGGCTGGCGGAGCAAATCACGGCGCGCGGAATAGGGCAGGGCGCCTCGCTTTTGATTTTTGCGGGCATAATCGCAGAGGTTCCCGCCGGAATCGCCAAAGTGTTTTCACTTGGTTCTGTCGGCCAGCTGTCGCCCGCGATGATTGCGCTGATACTCGCTTTTGTCTTGGGCATAATCGCTCTTATCGCTTTTGTAGAGCAGGCGCAGCGCCGCATACAGATTTTATATCCGCGCCAGGTGATGGCGAACGGCATTGCGAACACCAACGCTTCATACCTGCCTATCAAGGTCAATATGTCCGGCGTCATGGGGCCTGTGTTCGCTTCCAGCATCATGATGCTGCCGGCGTTTGTCCAGCGCTTTGTGCAGAGCGATAATCTGGTCGTTCAGAACATTATGGGATTTTTCACTTACGGAGCTTGGTCGTATATAGCGATGTTCACTCTGCTGATAGTTTTCTTTGCATATTTCCAAACAGCCGTGGTGTTCAATTCTGAAGAAACCGGCAACAATCTGAAAAATGCCGGCGGGTACATTCCTGGCGTGCGCCCCGGGGAGCAGACAGTGCGCTATTTGGATTTTATAGTCTCGCGCACGACGGCGATAGGCGTTTTATACCTGATTGTGGTATGCGTGCTGCCCATAGTGTTGAACACGCATTTTGGAATGCCTTTGACAATCGGGGGAACCAGCGTTCTGATTGTGGCCGGCGTGGTGCTGGACACGATGAATCAGGTGCAGTCGTATTTGGTGGCCAAACAATACGGCAATATTATCGGCAAAGAACAAAAGCGCGGAAGGTTCAGAAGTTTGTAATCAAGCAATCGGCAAGCCGCTGTTGCTGAAATTGATTGACTTTTGCCGCGTTTTATATAAAATGGTGCAGCGAAACAAAAAAACAAATAAGCAGCATTCAGGCGCGAAATTTGTGTCAGAATTTAGCGCAGTCATAATGCGAATCAAAGAAAAGGACGATAAATGGCACGTATAGCAGGGGTGAATATTCCGACGGAAAAACGCGTTGAAATTGCGTTGCAGTACATTCATGGCATTGGCCCGCGCCGCGCCGCGCAAATCTGCAAGGCTTTGAAATTTAAAGACAGCCTGCGCGCCAAGGATTTGACCGACGCCGATGTCATTAATATTTCCAACTACATCGAACAGAATTTCAAGGTAGAGGGCGATGTTCGCCGCGAAGTTGCGATGAATATCAAACGGCTGCAAGATTTAAAGACATACCGCGGTGTGCGTCATCGCAATCGGCTGCCGGTTCGCGGACAGCGCACTCAGACGAATGCGCGCACCCGCAAAGGCAAGCGCGTTGTCGTCGCGGGCAGCGCAACCAAGGGAAAATAATTTAAGATTTTAAATTTGCAAATCTTGAATCTGTTAAATAAAAGGCAAAATAATGGCAATTGCAAAAAATAAAAAGAAAGTCGTAAAAAAAGTGTCGCATGGAATCGCGCATGTGGTTGCGACAAACAATAACACCCGCATTACGATTACCGACCAGTCCGGCGCGGTTCTGACATGGGCGACGGCCGGCGCAAACAACTTTAAGGGCGCGAAGAAGTCAACGCCGTACGCCGCGACAATCGTCGCGGACGCCGTTGGCAAAAAAGTTGCCGAAATGGGAATGAAAACCATTGACATACTTATGCGCGGCATAGGGAATGGACGCGAACCCGCTGTCCGCAGCTTGGGGAATGCGGGCTTGATAGTCCAGTCCATAACGGATACAACGCGCATACCGCATAATGGATGCAGACCAAAGAAAATTCGTCGGGTATAAAAAAACGCGCCATTGGCGCGGTTTTTTTGTTCTGTCTATGGTTCATTAATAGACAAAAGGAATCTTGGTTGATAACTATATAATATTTCTATCCCCCTCTATTAAAATATCGGTTTTTTGTTATCATGTTTCCTGTAATAAATAAACGGAGAGATATGATATGATAAGCAAAATTAGTTTTCTGGCAGTGGCGCTGGTTGCTGTTGCCGCATCATGCCGTCCGGCTTTTCCCGCTTACAGGTGCATTACTGATTGTGAATACGTGGCTTCGATAACATCTTCCAGTTCGCCTACTAACAGCAGTTGGCAAACTAGTTGGAGCTATACCACAGGCGAAGGAACTTATTATGGAGAATTTAGATGTTCGACCTATTCAAGCGGCAGTTCAACTATAAATGGTTATCAAGTTTTGTATTCTGATCCCGGGACTTCTGACAGCGGTTTCAGGTATTGCTGGTGTCATCTGATTGGGACTACAGCTGCCTGCATTTTGGGCACCCGTCCTTGGGTGTATACAAATGGCGAACCAAACTCTTACGATAACTGCATTCAGAATTGTGCCTATGAGTGCGCATTCGGCGCGTATGCGTCGGAGAATTTTAAGCAAGCGCTGATGGATTATTATGAATAACAAAAGTTATTAGAGGATAAGCATGATAAGAATTATCATAATTTCTGCCGCTTTGTTTTTTGCATTGCGGTCATCATGGGCAACTCAGCTGACTACATGCCCGGCCGGTCTGTCAAAATATAATGAAAGCCCTCAAAGCGGCGCAAGATTATCGACGATTCCTCTGGCGGGTTATACATGCACCCAAGTGGTTTTGTGTGAAGAAAGCCAAGAGCCGGGATGTTATTTGGCCAGCGATGGAGACACCGATGCGTCGGGAACCTTTGAATATACCAGTGGCACTTACGGAATCTGCCCGCTGACATAAAAGCGCGAATGTCCCGCAATTCCGGCTATTTTCGAAATCTGAAAATATATATTTACAGAGCGTTTTTGTTTATGTTATAATTTATTGTCAAGGTATCATCAAAGAGTCTTCAAACAATCCTTCAAAGATGAAAAATAAATTCGCGCATTTTACCCCCCCCCCCGCACAAAAATAAATTTTTGTCTATTTTTTGTTTGTTTTTTCTTATAATTCCTTTTAATTCGGCCGATGCAGATATAGCCGGTAAAACTTATGTTGATTCCATTATCGGCTCTTTGGAATCGACATCGCATAAAATAACTTCTGTTGCCGGCGGCGGCGCGGGAATTAGCGCCAGCGCAACGGATGCCCAATATCCTTCCGCCAAGGCCGTGCAGGAAAAGTTAAATGAAAAAGTAAGCATGACTGGCGCGGAAACAATCGCCGGAGTCAAAACTTTTTCCAGTATTCCTATGATACCGACCGCCAGCCTGCCGGTCGCAACGCCATGATGAGGTTGTTTCCATTATTCTTGCTGGGTTTCTTTAATACCGCGATTGCCGCCACTGGTTTTTACCCTGCGGCTAATGCGGATTATATAAAACAAGCCGTTAAATTCAAAGCCGGATGCTTTATAACGAACACTGCGGCCGGCGAAACGGCGGCGAATATGGAATACCTGCTGAAAACCATAGATTTATGCAATAACGGAACAACGCAATATGGACAAAGCCAATACGCCACTAATGATATGGCGAATACGAATGCGGTGGATTGGTGCTCCGAAAATCTGATAAGCCGCGATTATGCTCCGTCGTCGGATTTAGTTATCACGGCTGATAATATGCCAGGCGATATCGTCTTGGTAAACTCGCCAGACATAACCGATGGCGGCATAAGTTTAACTGGAAACAATCAATGCTTGAAAACCGAAAGCCAGCTGAATTTTTCAGACGCCCAAGCGATTACAATAGAAGTTCGATTTCGCCTGCTTTCGCAGAACGGCACCCCATTTTTGTTTGAATATTCGCCGAATTGGAATACTTATGCAGGCGGATTTGGAGTTGTGTTAAACCATAGCGGAACTTTTTCTTCCGCAAATGAGATTCATACGGTTCATAATATCAGCGGCGCCGCCGCAGCAGGCGCAAACAATTATGAAGTCGTTTTGAATGATTTGCAGTCTCATACCATCAGCAATACATTTTCCGGTGTTGCGAATCCGACAGGCAGATTGTTTTATTATGATGGTAAATTAATCGCGCCCAGTGGGACTTATAATAGCGGCACGGCGATATACAAACCGTTCAGCTCGTCTTATCAATTGTTCATAGGAGCAAGAGATTGCACTTCATCAAGCCCGCCGGATATAGAGATTCAATCTTTCAGAATCTATAAATACCAGCTGTCGCCGGCGGAAATTTGCAAAAATGCATGGCTGGACTATGCCAGCTTTGGCGGCGGGGTTCCGAATTGCTGAATCTTTAAAGGCCGCAGGCGCCGCATCGCGCGTTGCTTTTAATCACCCGGCGTTCGGAATATTTTCCGGCCGGCGCGTAAATAATCACAGGCCGGTACACTTGGTAATGGTCGATTACTTCGGTATGCGTTTTTACGCGTATCGGGGCGTCCGCTGCGCGCGCGCATTTTGGCTTTGGCGCGGAATATGCGTCGCCAGCATAGTAAACAGTATCGTATCTTGCAGAAATTCGGGTCGTTGAGACGGACTGTTCTTTATAAAGCCCGCCGGTATCCGAAGCATTCGCGGCCGCGAAAACAAATCCGGCAAACAATCCCGATAAAATTATTTTTTTCATTTCTTCAATCCTTTAATATTTGCATTAAAATATAATACAATATAAATAGTTGTCAACCTTTGTTTTTAATTTTTTAAATTTGTTATTTCCCTTGACTTTTGCGACGCGAGGTATTAAAATCCTCAGGCCTTTAAGGTGAAAATGATAAACTAAGCCTAATGGAGAAACTTATGATTGAAAAAAATTGGATGACTTTGATCAAGCCTAAAAGACTGGCTATCAAGTCGGACGAACATAATCCTAATATTGCGACTTTGGTCGCGGATCCTTTGGAAAAGGGATTTGGAATAACACTTGGCACGGCTTTGCGCCGCGTATTGCTGTCATCTTTGCAGGGATGCGCGCCGGTTTATATCAAGATTGACGGCGTTCAGCATGAATTCAGCAGCATTTCCGGCGTTCGCGAAGATGTCACAGATATCGTGCTGAATATAAAGGGCGTTTATTTCAAAGCTTTGACCGAGGGCCAGCACAAGGCTTATTTGAAAGTAAAGGGGCCCGCGGTTGTAACCGCCGGCATGATTGAAACAAACGGCGGCGTCGAAGTCATTAACAAAGATGCGGAAATCTGCAACTTGGACAAGGGCGCAAGCTTGGATATGGAAATCACTCTGGGCACGGGGCGCGGATATGTTCCGGCCAGCGCGCATTCGGAAGGATTGCCGCTGGGTGTTATTCCGGTTGATTCAATCTTTTCGCCGATATTGAATGTCGCCACTAATTTTTATGAAACTCGCGTTGGGCAAAGCACGGACTATGACAAGTTGGAAATGGTGGTGAAGACAAACGGCAGCATCACGCCAGAAGACGCCATAGCATACGCCGCGCGCATTTTAACCGATCAGCTGACTGTCTTTATTAATTTTGAAGATCCGGCGCAGATCAATGTTCAGACGGAAGAAGAAAAAGCAAAAGACACTTTGCCTTTTGACCCAAAGCTGTTGAAGCATGTTGAGGAATTGGAGTTGTCGGTGCGTGCCAATAATTGCTTGAAAAACGATAAAATCAACTGGCTGGGCGAACTGGTTCAGAAAACCGAAGCAGATATGTTGAAAACGCCGAACTTTGGCCGCAAGAGCTTGAACGAAATAAAAGTTCAGCTGGAAGCGATGGGACTGGGGCTGGGGCTGGAAGTTCCCGGCTGGCCGCCTGAAAACATTGCTGAATTGGCTAAAAAATATGAAGACCCGTACAAATAATCGCGGTCTGCAATATTGAAATTTATAAAAAATACGGCATTTTGACAAACTTGTCCGCCGCGAATGCGCAATACGCAAAGGCGGATTGTTTTCAGAAGATTTTATAATGACTAAGAGGTGATAAAATGGCTCAGAAACCAATGAAAAAGCGCAAGCCGGAAGTTTGCCCGCATTGCGGCGCCGCGCGCAATAACGAAAAGTCGATACTGGCGTATGTTTTGCTGGCTTGGGTTTTCGGCGTGTTCGGCGTGCACAGATTTTATGCCGGACAAACCAGAACCGCTTGGGTCATGCTGATATTGACCATGACTATTATCGGCGCGCCGATAACAGCCGTATGGGCTTTGGTAGACGTAATAGTCGGATTGGTCAATTACAAGACGCCGGAGAATATTTTTGTAAAACAATAATTTTTCTCGGGAATCTAAAAAGCTGCAATTCTGAAAAATTTTGAGGTTGCGGCAAAAGTATTATCCCTGAAAGAATCAGGGCTGAAACAAAAAAGGAGCGATATAATGAGACATCAGAAAAAAGGCCGGAAATTCAACCGCGATACAAACGCCCGCAAGGCTTTGTTTGTCGGGCTTGCAAAAAACCTGATTGAAAAAGAACAAATCAAGACAACTTTGCCAAAGGCGAAAGACCTTCGCTCTATTGTGGAAAAGCTGATTACCAGGGCCAAAATCGACACTGTTTCGAATCGCCGCCTGACAGCGTCGGAGCTTGGCAACAGCGGCGCGGCGACGGTTAAGAAATTGTTTACGATTCTGGGGCCCAGATACAAAGACCGTCCTGGCGGGTACACGCGCGTTTTAAAAGCCGGTTTTCGTTATGGCGACGCCGCGCCGATTGCAATCATAGAATTGGTTGACCGCGACGAAAGCGCCAAAAAAGCCGCGGATGTCAAGGACGATGCCGCAAAGTCAACAAAGCCGGCGGACGATAAAAAAGAAAAAACACCGAAAGCGCCCGCTGCCAAAGTTGTGCGCGAACTGGGGGCGGCAAAGACTCAATCCGCTAAAAAAGAAGTGTCTGTAAAACGGCGCGCGACCGGAAAATAATCAGTTTTTTCAGGATAATAAGCCGCCTGTCCAAGTGGACAGGCGGTTTCGCATTATGGCTTAAAAATCACGAACTTTTAATTTTGATTTGGATAAAAATAACTTTTCTTATATAATGTTTTCTGATAAAATTAAGAGAATGATAATATCTATGAAGAAAATAATTATATTTTCTACACTTATGGCGCTGTTTGTTTTACGCGCGGATGCGGCAAGTCCGCAAGGGCGCGGCATGCGCTCGGCTCCGTCGTCTTCCCCCGCCAGTTCGCAATCATCGGCGCCCGCCGCTAGCTCCGCTCGCGCGGCCGTCCGCACAACTGCGGCGCGTTCTGCTGCGCCGGCTGCGGCAAATTCCGCCCGCGCGGCCATGCCTCGCGCTACTGCTGCTCGCTCTGGCGCCACTCCGGCCGGTTCTGTTATTTCCGCCCGCGCCGGTGTCACGCAGAAAGTCATTGGCTCCGGAACTAAAATTTCCGCCGCCGTGGGAAATGTAATTGTCGACGAAAATTGCAAGCAAAAATATTACGGCTGCATGGATTCTTTCTGCATGGTTGAAAACACCAGCGGCGGCCGCTGCATATGCAGCAACCGCAATTCAGAGTTAGACAGCATATTGGCTGAGATTGAAAAGCTGGATGCCCAAAGCTATAAAATGGCAACCGAAGGCGTTGAGAAAATAGAAATGGGCGCCGACGCGACCGCGGTTATGGAGCAAGCAAAAGCGGTGGCATCGGGTTTGAACGAACCAACAGACAAGGCGTCCGGTCGCAAAAAGACTTTGGATTTGTCATTATGGAATGTTGCGAGTGTTGAAGAGGAAGAGGATTCATTCGCAAGCGATCAGCAGAAAGGCCCGCTGGATGGCAAGACCGGCGACAGCCTGCATCTTGCCGTTCAGGAAATGTGCGTTGCGCAGATGCCCGAATGCTCGAACGATATGCAGATGCTGCGGACTATGTATTCCCAGAATGTAAAATCTGACTGCACGGCTTATGAAAACGAATTAAAAAGGCAAAAGACGGCCAGCGCGAGCAAGTTATCCGCGGCGGAAAAGGCTTTGCGCGAATCGGCATTGGAACAGCTGCGCGCAGCTAATAAATACGATCTGGGCCAGTGCACTATTAAATTTAAAGAGTGCATGTCGACGACAGGCGGTTGCGGAGATGACTTCAAGGGATGCGTAGGTATTGCGGCGGCAGAGAATGCGAAGGCATCGGGGGCCAAGAAATCCTCCATGAAAATGGTTGATATCAAGGGACTTACCACCAAAATCTCCATCGCTGCTTCAACCATGGACGCCCTGGATTCCAA
>JAITJD010000023.1 GCA_031279085.1 Rickettsiales bacterium
CGGCGGGCACGCATGTCGTCGCGCATGTTTCAGGGTCTGTCAGCATTTCCTCGCAGTCAGTGCAATAGCTTGGCGGAGTGCGCAGCATGGAACCAAGGGCACCATAAATCGCGCTTCCCAGCGGCGGCGAGCATTTCTTAGCAGTCTTTGTTTTTTCCGGATCCTCCACGCATTCCCATTCGAGGCTGGTGTAGTTCAGTCTTGCCACCATGCCGCCGGAACACTGTTTTTCTAAAAAAGGATCCACGCACTCCCATAAATCGTCCAACATCACGGCGGTCTGCTGCGCCGCGCACAAAGGCTTGCGCGAATTGTCGGGGACGCATTCCTGCAAGTCGGAATCCCATATTCTGTCGCCGGTGCAGCTTTTTTTCTCATTGCGCGCCAGACACTGCCATCTGCCGAATCTGTAAGTTTTCACAGTGCTGTCCGGGCAATTTATATTGGCGGCGGCCGGCGCGATAAAATCCGTTTCAATATCAGGAATCTCATATTGAGTGATGTAAACCAGCTGGCCGTTGGACAATTCGGCCTCTTTCGCTATGCTTTTTGCGACCGGATGCTTGCCGTTGCCAGATAAAACGGAATTATCTAGGAATATCCCGAAATCGTTTGCGTCCGGATAATGCTTTTCCAATATTTCCAGCATGTCGTTATAGCTGTTTTCATTCAACGCGGCCGTCGATGTTGTTATAAAGCTGAACGCCAGCTTTTTGCCAAGATCGCATTCAACTATCGAATGTTTTTCGTTCATGCACACAAAACTGCTGGCGATTTCATAATCCTGAACGCATTTGTCGTCAAAACCGATGTCTTTTATCGCGGCCGCATGCGCGGAAACGGCGCATTCGGCGATAGAGCGCAGGTCAGTTTGGCTGATTGCGTAATCAAGCTCGGTCTCCATAACTCTCTGGCTGGGGCTGTCCATAAAATAATAGCCCGCCATGAACAAGAACACTAACACCATAATAAAAATATTCATCATTCCCTCTTGCGACTTCATAAAAGTTTAGCTAATATGGCAGAGAAGTTCAATAAGGAAAATAATGAAAAAATGCCTGATGGTTTTACTGCTGTCCGCATGCGGGTTCTCGCCGATGTATTCCGGCGACAAAATAGACGCCTATGTCGCCCCGATAAGCGGCACGAACGGAATCGATTTGCGCAACGCGCTTAACGCGAAATTCGGCGGAACTGGAAATCCGGACGCAAAATACAAGCTGACCGTCAAATTGGAAGAGCCTATCACAATATACAAAGCCATTCAATCGACAGGCGATGCGACCTGGCAGGAAGTCCGGCTGCGCGCAAGCTATGTTTTGGAAAGCGGCGGCAAGGAAATAACATCGGGAAAAGAAAGCGCGTCGGAATCATATACTTTCGTCAGATACCTGGTCGCGTCAAACGCATCTTACAACAACGCCGTGCAGAACGGCATAACGGTATTGTCGGATAAAATAGGGGCCAGGATTATCGCCGTTACAAGCGGACGCTGATCAGATTGCGTATATGAAATGGAAAGAAATTGATTTTAACGGCGGCATCGGCAAAATTCGCGCGCTGCTGATTTATGGGCCAGACGCCGGACAAGTGGACGAATTCTGCGACCGCGCCATAGAAAAATCCGAAATTCAAAAAGACAACCTGTTTGCAATAGATTCCGACGATTTGAAGGAAAAGCAGGACGCATTGTTTTCAGAAGCGTGCAGCCTTTCGATGTTCGGCGGGCGCAAGATGGTGATAATATCCAATGCCGGCGATTCCGACGCAAGGGCGATATCGGATTTGGTTGGGCATCCGTCGCTGGACGCGATAGTGCTGGTCACGGCCGGCGACTTGCGGGCGGGCGGCGGGCTGCGCGCTTTTTTCGAAGGCGGGGACGATATAGCCGCTCTGCCGTGCTATACCGATGACGCAAAAACATTGGCGGCCCTGATTCATAAAGAGCTGTTCGCAGCCGGAATAAAACAAATCACTTCCGACGCGCTGGGCTATATGACATCCCATCTGGGCGGAGACCGCGGGGTCACGCGCAGCTTTCTGCGCAAAATCGCCCTTTATGTGGACGATAAGAAAATCGTGGAGCTGGACGATGTCGAAAAATGCCTGCCCGATACCGGCGCGGCGGATTTAGATGAATTCTTATTCTCGCTGACGGCGGGGCATATACATCAGACAATGACCGCGCTGGACAGGTTGTTCTATGACAATGCAGAGCCTGTCAGACTGGCAAAAATGCTGAATTTTCATTTTAAAAGACTGATGTTCGCAGTGGTCGAAGGACAAATGCCCAGGCTGTTTTGGAAAGTTGCCGACAAATTCAACCAAGCTGTTAAAATCTGGCCGGAATCAGAAATAACAAATGTGCTGGCAAGACTGAATGAGTTGGAAAAGCAGCTTGTGACCACGGGCATGCCATCGGAAATACTGATGCGCGATTTTGCATTGAAATTGTCCCTCCGCTGCACAAAGATGTCGGTAAAAAGAAGAAATTAAATTTGCCGATGCCCGCCGCAATGCGGGCTGTTTCTTTAATCACCAGATTTTCACGCGCTTGTCCGGCGCCAGATAAAGCTTGTCATCAGGCTTTATTCCAAACGCGTCATACCAGGCGTCGATATGCGGCAGGATTCCATTGACGCGCCAGCGGCTTAATGAATGCACATCCATTTTGGTCAGACGCAGTATTTCCGCATCGCGGATATTTCCAGTTTCTGTTCCCGCATAGGCGATGAAAAATATTTGCCGCGGCGAAAATCGGCCGCCGCCCGCCGAAACTTTCCCGAATTCCTCATAGGCCGCAAAGGAGATGGCGATACCGCCATAATCAGCCAAATTCTCGCCCAGCGTGTATTCGCCGTTCGCCTTTGTGTTCGGCGCCACTTCGATATTATCAAAGAATTTTCGCATGACCTGCGCGCGACTGTCAAAAGCCTTTGCGTCCGCGTCCGTCCACCAGTCTTTCAAGTTTCCGTCTTTGTCGAACTTGCGCCCCTGGTCGTCAAAGCCATGCGTCATTTCATGGCCGATGACGCTGCCGATAGCGCCATAGTTGAACGCGTCGTCGGCCGCCATGTCAAAGAACGGAGGCTGCAATATTCCGGCCGGAAAACAAATTTCATTCGTTGACGGATCATAATAGGCGTTGACTTCATGCGCGTTCATGTACCATATCGTCGGATCGACTTTCTGCCCGATTTTGTCCAGCCAGAACTTATCTTCAAATTCCACCGCGCTCCGTATGTTCTCTACCAGCGAATCGTCTTTGATTTCCAGCGCGGAATAATCGCGCCATTTGTCCGGATAACCGATTTTTGCCTTGAAAGCCGCCAGTTTTTCCAGCGCCTTAGCCTTTGTTTCCGCCGACATCCATTCCAGACTTTCAATGCGCGAACCATAGGCCCGGCGCAGGTTTTCAACCAGATTCTGCATTCTTTCCTTGGCGGCGGGCGGAAAATATTCGTCGGTGTAAAGCCGGCCGATTTCTTCGCCCAAAGACCCGTCCAACAATGAAACCGCGCGCTTCCAGCGCGGTTTTTTTTCTTTCTGACCGGACATGACGCGGTTGTAAAAGTCAAACTTGATGTCGTATGTTTCGTCGTCCAGCAAAGCGGCATTGGAACTGGCCAGGCGGAATTTTAAGTAAGTTTTCAGCAAGTCCAAGTCCGCATCGGATATTATTTTTAATGATTCGGCGACCGGCTCCGGCTGGTTTATGTTAATGTCTTTTATTTTCGCGCCGCGCGCGTCAAGATAAGCATCCCAATCAAAGCCCGCGAATTTTTTCTTAAATTCCAGCAATGTCATTTTATGATAGTTCGCGTGCGGGTCGCGCAGGCTTTCTTTTTTATAGAATGACTTCGCCATGCGCTCTTCCAGCGCATATATTTTCCCGGCGTCGCCCGCGATGTCGAATCTTTTCATAATATCGGCAATATATTTTTTATATTTTGCCCTTATTTCCGCAGACTTTTCATCCGTGTCAAAATAATAATCACGCGACAGACCGATTCCGCCCTGCCTGATGTTATACAAGTAATATTCGCTGTTCATTTCGTCCAATGCGACGCCGTCGGACCAAAAAGAAGATGAATGCTTATGCATTCTGCCAAGATATTCCGGCAGCTCGGCTTTGGTTTTAATATCGTCTATCCGCGCCAGAAATTTTTGCATCGGACGAACGTCTTCGGAGTTCAGCTTTTGCCCATCCATGGCGATTTTGTAAAGCAATCCGATTTTTCCCTTGTCGTTTTCCGCAATATCGCGGACGCGTTGCATGTTAACCTCACGCAATTCGTCAAAGACCCCGTATCTTGAATAATCGTCGGGAATCGGATTCGCGCGCCGCCAGCCCAAGGTCGCGTAATCATAGAAATCATCGCCCGGACGCGCCGATAAATCCATATTCTCTAATTTGACACCCATGCTCATTTTTCTTTCCTTTTGTATAAAAACAACCAGCCCAATCGCGAATGCGACGGCGATTATACCAACGATGTTCAGCAGTTTGTTTTTCATTTCAGCAAGTTTAGCAACAAAGAATCCAAAGTCAAAAAATTATTGACCGCCAGCCGTGATAAACTTGGCATTATATTGAATAGACTTTTATTTTTTCTTACAAAATCCCAATTGATTATTTCACGAATATCCGGCGTTAATAAAACGCCGCGCGTCGTGCGCAGTCCGGTCATCAGCATTTCTACCGCGCGGCTTTTATTGCTTAACAATTGAATATTCAACTTTGAAGATTGAACTTTTGTTTCAAACCATTGGCTGTCAATCAAGACTCTTCCGGCCGCGCCGTCGCCGATTCCCAAATAAGGACGTCCATCCCAAATATTCTGGTTATGTCGGCATTCCTGCGCCGGCGACGCATAGTTTGAAACCTCGTATCGCGCCAGCCGCAGCGCCGCCCCGATAATATCGTACATTTCCGCCATAGTTTCATTATCCGGCATCTGCAAATTCATTTTTGCGAAAGGGGTGCCCGGCTCTATGCTCAGTTCATACAAAGAGCAATGTTCCAGCTCTAATTCATTTATCCGCCCGCAAAGTCTTTCCACATCCGCAGCGGATTGCCCGGGCAACCCGTAAATAAAGTCCGCGCATGTGAGCAAGCCCAAATCCCGCGCGTCTGTCAGTAATCGCAAGGCCTGCCGCGCATTGTGAATGCGGCCCATGAATGCCAGCTCTTCATCTTTCAATGACTGAACGCCGACAGACAGCCGGTTCATGCCGATTGACTTGAATTCGGCAAGCTTGATTTTATCCATGGTCCCTGGATTTGATTCCAGGCTGATTTCGCAATTGGCGGTTATGCCGAAGCTTTTCGCCACGGATTCAATAATTTTCTCAACAGCCGCCGCCGGCAGCATGCTGGGGGTGCCGCCGCCGAAAAAAATCGTCGGAATGGAAATGCGCCCTAATTTTTCACGCCAATAATCTATTTCGCCCAGAATTCCGGCCAAATACCCGTTCCAATCCGGATTTTGGCAGGGTTTTGAATAAAAAGCGCAATAATTGCACTTGCCCGCGCAAAAAGGAACATGAAAGTATAAGTTATAGTCCATAATCGCATAGTCAACAGTCGAAAGTCAAAAGTCAACAGTAATAACCACCGACTCTTATTCTGTCGAATGCATAAATCTCTTTTTAGCAAGCTTTTTTTATGGTATAATATTCCCGTATGAGGAAGTCCGTCATTTGCTCTTTATTTTTTATTCTTTATTCTCTCGCAGCTAACGCGGCCAGGGAAGGAACGCCGGTTTATTATCAAAATCAGGCCATGAATGTCAATCGGGCGAATTACGGCGCTTATCAAGACCAGGGGTATACCAGCTATGTTGGCCAGTCCGGTCAAAAGCAAATTGTCGGCTCCCGCAATTATTCATATCAGGTGCCGCGCGCCCAGCTGCCGGAAATAAGCGGAACAATGACGCCCAACGGCATAGCCGTGCCGACTTCGCACGAGTCATCAACAAACATATATGCCGGCTATACCCGCCGTTTTGCAGATTTTCAGTTCACAACCGGCGTCAACTCGATTCTGGAATGGGACGACATGATTCTTAATGAAATAAGCGTCGGCGCGCAGCATAATTTTTCAGTGCGCGACTTTGACTTGTTCGCATACGGCGAATACAGCATGGCTTCCATATCGCACGGCGGATTGTCCATGGATTATGATCTGAAGCCTTATGACGAATACGAGCCTCATATCGGAATATTCACAATTTCAATGGGCGACATGTCCGGCAACACGAATCACATGCGCTTTGGCATCGGGGCGCGGCATGTCTGGGATATCGCCGGATGGAAGCTGTCCCCGTCAATCGGATACGAGATATTCAAGCATAACTTGGAAATGTCCAACCATATTTACCCCAACCCGGGCGTTTATCTGCCGCTGATGACGGATAAAGGCGATTATGTTTTCGGAGATGAAACCGGAAACTACTACACCCTGCCGGTCGGCAGCACGCCGCCTGATAATTGGTATCAAGTCTGCATGTCGCCAGAGGACATAAAGCTGGTGCCGGCGCCGGGCAGCGGATTTTTTGATCTGGGGCCGACAATTTCCACGACTGATTATGGCGAAACCGGCACCGACCAAGACTATGTTCCATGGGGCGTGGGGCCGGGAGAATGCGTGATCATCGGCGGCGACGGAATGACATTGATCGGGGGCACCACCCATATTTACAATACTACATGGAGCGGGGTTTACTTCGGCCTGGAAATAGAAAAACAGATGACTTTGTCCGACAAGCTGCGCTTTTACATACAGTTCGGAATGCCCAGCTATTCGTCCGAAGGAATCTGGCCGAACAGAACCGACTGGCAGCAGAATCCCAGCTTTATTGACGAAGGGAACAACGGCGCCTATTCATATCGCGCGGAAATGGAATACAACTATAAAATATCCGACCGCATGCAGCTGGCGCTTAAAGTGGACGCCGATTATTTCCATGTGGGCAAAATAGGCGGCGAGCTGTATATCGCCGAATACACGGCTTTTATTGTTGACGACTTGGGCCAGTATGTATTAGACGAATACGGCCTGCCGATCTTGGAAACCATAGAGGCGCATACGGAGCATATAGACGATTCATTAAAGAACGCCACTTGGCAGTCGTTCGGACTTCATATTGGAATAAAGTACGCCTTCTGACAAGATTGCAAACGGCGAAAAGCTAATATTTTGTACAATCATGAAAATTTAGAATTATGAAGAAATTTATTCTTTGCTCTTTGCTCTTTGCTTTTTGCCCTTTTGGCGCGCATGCCGAAGCCGGCGCCTTTGACATAGACAGATGGTACATGATTCTGCACGACATACAGAACCGCGCCATTGAAATGAAAATATCAAATCATACCATTAATTCCGTTATCCAGCCGTCAAACTTTATTCCGGCCGTGTTGCAGAACGACAAGAATCAATCCGAATTCAAGCTGAGCCTGGAACAATATCTTTCGCGCATGGTCAATGAAGCACGCATTGCGAACGGAAAGAAAATGCGCGCCAAATATCCGACCCTGTTGTCAAAGATTGATAAAAAATACGGTATTCCGCCGCATGTAATTATGGCTTTTTGGGGACTGGAATCAAATTATGGCGAATTCAAGGCGCGCTATAAATTGTCCGATGCTTTTCTGACGCTTATTTATGACGGCCGGCGCGAGGCATTTTTTACCAGCCAGCTGTTTTCCCTGATGAAGACAGCCGATAAAAACAATATTGAGATATCGGAAATTCGCGGCAGCTGGGCCGGCGCAATGGGACACTTTCAGTTCATTCCGACAAGTTTGGAGCAATACGGAGCCGACGGAAACAATGACGGAAAAGTAGACATCACAAACAGCATCGGCGACGCCATGTTCAGCGCCGGAAACTATTTGGCAAAACTTGGCTGGAACAAAAATGAAAAAATAGTCCGCAAAGTAAAACTGCCGGTTGGATTTGACGAATCTTTGTGCGACGGCAGAACAAAAAAGACTTTGGGCGAATGGCGGGCGCTGGGGCTGACCGGCGTTCCGAATGCGAATATGACCGCGGGACTGGTGTGCGACGCGGCCGCCCTGCGGCAGGCGGCAGAGCAAAGAGCGCAAGATAATTCCAACTTAGAATTATCAAGTTCCGGCGCGGCTCCGTTTCCCGCTCTTGGCCCCGCAAATTTGGCTTATCTGACCTATCCTAATTTCTACCGCATTAAAAAGTGGAATAATTCCAATTGGTACGCGACCGCAATCGCGCTGCTGGCGGAAGAATTGAAATAGGAATTTTTAGATAAGAAATTCATCCGTTTATTTGATAATAGCCAATGGAATAAGATCAAATAACAAAATGACCCTTCTGTTTCTTTTGTTTCGTTTTATTTTTATAAACGGAACAAGGCCAAATAATCTGACAATATAATTGCACGATTTTTCAATATGCAGTTTATGCAAGAAATACGGATAATAAGGCGTCAGGCTTGCATAGTACCACCAATTTTCCAAATGAGGGCAAAGATTTTTTGATATATAAACTTCCTTGCTGAACGGCTTGTATACATTAAAATGGCGAACTATTATATTCTTTTGCAGACGCAAAAATTTTTCTTTATCATCTTTTTTCAAATAAATAATGTCGTTGCTGGTTGAAACCAGCTCGTTGTCTATCACTTTATAGTTATCCGCAAAGTAAATATTCAGCGCATCTTGGTCGGGGTATACAAGCTTTTCACCCCATTCTCGTCCAATTTCAAATATTTTCTGCGCTATGTTTTCTTCGCGCCATTTTTCGCAATCTAAAACCAAAGTTCCGCTTCCAAAATATATATGATTTTCTGAATAGCCGAATTTTTTCTGACGTTCGATTTTAGTTTGCTCACTTTGTCGGCTCAGATGCCAGATTTCTGGCGCGGCGGCGACGGCTTTTTCTTCCAAATCCAAATCATACAATTCTTGAATGTCATTCATTATTACAATATCCGAATCCAAATATATCGCCTTGCCTATATTCGGCGCGAGCTCTGGAAACAAAAATCGCGCCCAAACATCAATATGCCCGCGCCAAGTGTTGCAGCCCGCAAAAATGCTTATGTCGACATTAATAAATATTAAGGATTTTATGTTGCTGTATTTGGCACATATTGACTGCAATGCCCTGATGTCATCTTGCGTGAGATCACAATCCATAATATAAAAGTCGATATAAGATTTTGTGTTCATTGCCATGCTAACCATGGCGACTGCCGTTTGGCTGGTCAAATTTGACGAACCCACAAAATAGACGGGAATGTTTTTCATTTTATAACTCCATTGCTGATTTGTTCGGGAAATATGATTTTAGAAATTCCAAATTATTTTTTTTGGTTTGGCTTGTCGTCTCTTCCGTTTCATTTATGCAGAACAGCGGCGGGATTATCTCCGCAAGGCGAGATTCCTTGGCATCAAGGCAGTATATCGGCGAATTCTCACACGCTTTGCGGTGAATAAAATTATATACAAAATGTTTTTGTTTCTTAAAATTGCGCGCACGGCGAAAGACGTTTTTATTATGAACATGGTCATATAAACTAAAAATCCATCGCTGCAATTCATAATTTGTTCTGAATTTATTGCGAATTTGGTTATCTATTTGCTGAACAATCATCGGATGACTGCGCACCTGCATAATAGATGACTTTATATAAGGGTCTATGTTATGCGCTGGCCGCAGCTTTTTGTAATTCTTTCCAAAGATATCGCGAATCAGTTTTGCGGATAAAGCCAATGTCTGACCATAGCCGTCTAACTTTTCAAGCCATAACCCAAAATTTCGTTTGATTTTATGGTTGTTTGTATACCATATAATCCCGCGTCCTTTTTTGTCATAGAAAAAATCCGGCGGCAGCGGGCGCCCAAAGAACGTGTCATCGTTCGCAAGCAAGAAATATTCCGACAAATTTGGAATATTCATCAAGCACATTTCAATGGCGTTAGAATTAAAAGTCGGCAAACTGTCCGCCGGCATTATTGCTTCATGCGGAATTATGGTTATCTTTGGATTGGAAATATCAAGCCATTTCGGCACATGCCCGAATCCGGTTATTATAAAAATATGATTTATCCAAGGAACAAATTTCTCGGCACTGCGAAGAGAATAACGCAGCTCGTCATTATCGTGCCAGCGGGCTGCGACCGCAGCATCATGATAAATTTCTTTTTCGCTTTTTATTTTATTAAGCCAACGGTCTTTTTCTTTTTTCCATTTTCTGTCGTTTCCGTCAACCCATAAATAGACTAAATCTATCTTTTTTGGCATATATTATTCCTCCAAATATTCGTCAGACAGACTTTTTGACATTCATTAAGCCTTTCTAATGTTTTTTTTGAAAAAACCGCCAAGAATTTGGCGGTCGGAGAGTTCAAAAGTCATGTACAAGATTGACCCCGCCAGTCTTCGGGCAAGCCCTTTTTTATAACTAGCAGCTCCCCGACCAAAAGCGGGGTTATACAATAAAAGGCGCTTTCCGCGCCATTATTGAGCGGATACAGATACGATTTTACCTCGTACTGCTTGTACACGGGCTTTTGATGGCCCCGAACCCTATTCCCATAAGATTCTTTTTAAATTATTAAATATTAACGACATAATATCAAGTCAAAAATAAAAACAATTGAATATCGCGCTTTTCTTTGATAAGATTTTTTTCGCATGATGGTTTTTCGCATCGCGCATCGGTTTTATCATACAAAGGATTTGCTTATGACAATAAAAGTCAGAGATTTTGAAGTTCGATTAACCAGAACAAAAGAAGAAAGAAGACAGGTCCGCCAACTGCGCTATGCGGTCTTTGTCGAAGAAGAAGGCGCGTCCGCGACCGAAGAACAAAAGCAGCTGCGCGAAGAATACGACTCGTTCGACCGCTTTGCGGATTACATGGGCGTGTTTCACAACGACAAACTAATCGGAACATACAGAATCATCGACAGGGACGCCGCCGAAAAAATGGGCGGCTTTTACACCGAAACCGAATACAACCTTTCAAAGATAAAGAAAACCGCGGGAAACATCGCCGAAATGTCGCGGGCCTGCATTGACGCGGATTATCGTGAAAACAGCCTGGTCATGCGCATGCTGTGGCTGGGGTTGAGCGAATATATTGCAAAAAACCAGATAACAATTCTTTTCGGCGTGGCCAGCTGGGTCGGGAAAAAGCCGGTAGAATCAGCGCAGGCCATTTCTTATCTTTATTACAACCATTTGTCGCCGCTGTCTCTGCGCGCGACTGTTCTGACGGAAAACTTTTCGGAAGGAATAAATCCAAAGCTGTCGCGCATGAACATTCTGCCGAAAGTCTTTGTAAACGAGGAAATGGCGCGCAAACAGATGACTCCGCTGATAAAGGGCTATCTGCGCTTGGGCGCGACTTTCGGCAAAGGCGTGTTTTTGGATATTCCATTCAATACATACGATGTGTTCGTAATGTTGCAGACCAGGAAAATCGCCGCCGCCTATCAAAAACACTTTGCGGGCAGCGAAAACGCCTTTGATCACCTGAGGGTGAAAGACGGGACTATAAAGACTCTTGGAAAAATAATGCTGTTTCCGGTTACCGGTCCGTTCAAAGCGATGCGCGCGCTGGCCAATATGCTGATGCGCGACGACGCCGCAGATGTGGAATTCATAGACGACTCAACAGAAGATGCAGAAAAGTCAAAGGAATAAGACATGAAAAAAACCTTTTTGTCTCTGATTGGCTTTGCGCGCTTTTTCTGCTTTTGGATTTGGGCGGTATTCAACGCAATTCTTGCATTGTTCAATCCGGGCGGCAAAATCGGAAATGCTCAGTTCAGGTTTTTAATGCGCGGCTTGTGCGTTATTTCCGGAATACGCGTGCGCGTGCGCGGCGAATTGTCAAAGGCCCGGCCGCTGTTGCTGGTTGGGAATCATATTTCAGACTATGAATTCGCGGTTTTGCCAGCCGCGCTGGGGGCGAATTTTTTCGGCAAATCCGAAATCGCGAAAATGCCTTTTGTCGGCTGGATATCAAAAAAGCTGGGCGTTCAGTTTATCAGCCGCGACCCGCGCACGGCGGCGGAAGCAACCAGGAACATACGCGAATATACAGCCCAAGCGGATTGGCCTATGGTGATTTTTCCCGAAGGAACCAGCACGAACGGCGCCTATGTCCATCCGTTCAAGTCCGCGCTGTTCAGCATGGTGGAACCGCAAATCAACGGCGATCCGGATGCCGTGCAATTCACGATTCAGCCGTTTGTCATGTACTTTCGCGATTATCGCGGGCGCAAATTGTCCGAGCGGACAATGGCCGAAGACTACGCCAGCTTTGATAGCAAGAAAATGCTGCAAGGCCCGAACGATGTGAAAATGCGGGGCGATTTTGTCCAGGTGCTTCACATGATGAAATTGGGCGGAATAACGGTAGAAATAGAGCTGCTGCCGCCGCCGCCTTTGGCGGGAATCAAAGATAGAAAAGAATTGGCAAGCATGCTGCATGAAATAATCAGCACAAAATACATGAAGAATAAATAGGATTTTTATTATGGCAAAAACAGCAATAACACCGACCCGCGCTGAAAATTTCAGCGAATGGTATCAGAATTTAATTGCGGCGGCAGACTTGGCGGAAAATTCCCCCGTGCGCGGCTGCATGACTATAAAGCCCTACGGCTGGGCGATATGGGAGCTTATGCGCGACGAAATGGACAGGCGCATCAAAGCTCAGGGAGTTTTGAACGCGAATTTTCCGCTGCTGATACCGATTGAATTTTTCAACAGGGAAGCCGAGCATGTCGCGGGCTTTGCAAAAGAATGCGCGGTCGTGACGCATCATCGTTTGAAGATGATTGACGGCCGGCTGGCGCCGGATCCGGATTCCGCATTGGCCGAACCGTACATCATACGTCCGACTTCTGAAACAATAATCGGCGAAGCCATGTCGCGCTGGGTTCAGTCTTACCGCGATTTGCCTTTGAAGCTGAATCAGTGGGTTAACATAATGCGCTGGGAAATGCGCCCGCGCCTATTCCTGCGGACAAGCGAATTCAACTGGCAGGAAGGGCACAATGTATTCGCCACACCGGACGAAGCAATCGCGGACGCACGCAAAATGCACAAGTTTTATGGCGATTATATGCGCGAAATTCTGGCGATTTCCGGCATTCTTGGCGAAAAGACCCCGGAAGAAAGATTTGCCGGCGCAGACCATACATACACAATAGAACACATAATGCAGGACGGCAAAGCTTTGCAGGCCGGAACCAGCCATGATTTGGGCCAGCATTTTTCCAAATCATTTGATATAAAATTCCTTGGCATAGATGGAAAGCTGCAGCATGCATACACCACCAGCTGGGGAACCAGCACGCGCATGATGGGCAGCATTTTGATGACTCATTCCGATGACGACGGCTTGGTATTGCCGCCGATGATTGCGCCATATCAGGTCGTGATAATACCGGTCGTCCGCGAAGAAAACTCTGACGCCCTGAACGGCTATGCCGAAAAGATCGGCGGGCAATTGCGCGCCGCTGGCATACGCGTCTTGGTTGATACGACTGACATGCGCAGCGCGGACAAGATTTGGAAATGGGTCAAGCGGGGCGCGCCGCTGCGCATCGAGGTCGGCAGCCGCGAAATGGAAAACGAATCCGCGACAATCACGCGACGCGATTTGGGCAAGTCTTCGCAAAAAAACATTCCGGCGTCCCAGCTGGCCTTGACGGCGCAAGATTTGTTGAAGCAAATACAGCATGACATGCTGGCCGCAGTTGAATCGCGCAACAAGTCGATGATAACGAATGTTTCGGGCTTGCAGGAATTGTCGGAAAATTTGGATGCAGGAAAAATCGGATTTTTCAGATTGAAATATAATCAGACGCAAAGCGGGCAATTTGATGAACTGATGGATAAATATAAAATCAGCCGCCGCTGCCTGGACGATGCGGACCCGGATTATGTATTTGTGGCGAAATCTTATTAAGGAATCCCGCATTGCGGGATTTTTTATTGCCCGCGCGTTTTTTCCAAAAAAACAATGCCAAGTAAAAAAGCATATATATCATATATTTTCGTCAACTATCTTGACAAATAAATTTAATATAGTACATTCAGGTTCGAAGAGGTCTTCATATGATAAAACAAAATGGTTTAGTAATAGAAAATAATGTTTTGGTACGGGTAGATATAAACTTAAGCGGACACCTTGAAATACCGGATTCTGTAAACGCGATTGGCAGGAGTGCTTTCTCTGGTTACAGGAGCATGACATCCATAACAATACCGAATTCTGTGACAGCGATTGGCCCAGCTGCTTTCGGTAATTGCAAGGGTTTAACATCCATAATAATACCTAATTCTGTGACAGCGATTGGCTCATGGGCTTTCTGTGGTTGCACGGGCCTGAAATCCATAACAATACCGAATTCTGAGACAACGATTGACATGTGTGCTTTCCGTGAGTGCACAAGCCTGACATCCATAACAATACCGCATTCTGTGAAAACGATTGGCATGTATGCTTTCTGTGAGTGCAAAGGCCTGACATCCATAACAATACCGTATTCTGTGAAAACGATTGGCAAAGGTGCTTTCTGTGAGTGCACAGGCCTGACATCCATAACAATACGGAATTCTGTGAAAACGATTGACAAGTGGGCTTTCCGGGGTTGCACGAGTCTGAGACATATAATATTATCGGATAATTTAAAAGAAATTGACGATGATGTTTTCCGTGGCTGTAGAAATCTGAACGATATAAGATACCGTGGAATGACATACTCTAATATTGAAGATGTCAGGGCAAGGATGTACACAGAACAGCAACAAGCATCCTCAGTCAAACAAAATATATTATCACGGTCCAAAAAAAACAATAGCAGATAAAAAGCAAACATATATCCTATGTTTTTAGTTAACTGTCTTGCCAAATAAATTTAATATAGTATATTCAGGTTCGAAGAGGTCTTCATATGATAAAACAAAATGGTTTAGTAATAGAAAATAATGTTTTGGTACGGGTAGATATAAACTTAAGCGGACATCTTGAAATACCGGATTCTGTAAATGCGATTGGCAGGAGTGCTTTCTCTGGTTACAGGAGCATGACATCCATAACAATACCGAATTCTGTGACAACGATTGGCTCAGGTGCTTTCAGTGATTGCACAGGCCTGAAATCCATAACAATACCGAATTCTGTGACAACGATTGGCTCAGGTGCTTTCGCGCATTGCAAAGGCCTGAAATCCATAACAATACCGGATTCTGTGACAACGATTGGCATGTGGACTTTCGCGCATTGCACGAATCTGAGACACGTAATATTACCGGATAATTTAGAAAAAATTGACGATGAGGCTTTCTATGGCTGTGAATATCTGCAATATACATACCGCGGAATAACATATTTTGGTATAAAAAGTATCAAGGCACTGCTGTACACAAAACAGCAACAAGCATCCTTAGCCAAACAAAATAAATCACTGTTCCAGAAAAACAATAGCAGATAAAAAGCAAACATATAACTTATGTTTTTAGTTAACTATCTTGCCAAATAAATTTAAATGTGCCCCCGTGGTAAAGAGGATGAATTCGAGCATGGGTTCAGCCCTTCTTGATAAAGATGGAGAATCCTAGCGTGGGT
>JAITJD010000036.1 GCA_031279085.1 Rickettsiales bacterium
CGTATCAGCTTTTGCGCCAGCAAAGTGGCGGTTGTCGTTCCGTCGCCGGCATTGTCGCCGGCTTTTTTAGCGACTTCCTGAACCATGCGCGCGCCGATATTTTCCGCCGGGTCTTTCAGCGATACTTCTTTTGCGACGGTGACGCCGTCTTTGGTCGCGATCGGGGCGCCGTAAGATTTCTCAATAACCACGGTTCGTCCCTTGGGCCCCATGGTGATTTTCACCGCGTTGGCCAGCTTGTCAACGCCGGCGGCCAGCTTGTCTGTGTCGAATGCTATGTCTTTTGCCATTTTTTACTCCTTATTCAAACTTCAAACCTAAAACTTATGACAGTATTCCCAGTATGTCCGTTTCTTTTATCAGGATATAATCCCTGCCGTCAAGCTTTACTTCATTAGAGCTGGACGCCCATTTGGCGAACAGGACGATATCGTCTTTTTTTACGGACATGGGAATGAGGGCGTCGCCGTTGAAAGCGCCTTGGCCCGCTGCGATGACTTTGCCGCGGGACGGCTTTTCTTTCGCGTTGTCGGGAATGATGATCCCGCCGGCGGTTTTATTTTCTTCTTCAATTGTTTCCAGCAGAACATAGTTATGTAGTGGTTTAAACATTGATTCTCCTTTTGTTATGCCTTATAATATAATCGATAAAAAGAGGTTTTCAAGTGTCGTATGACAAAAACAATATATTTGCAAAAATGCTGCGCGGCGAAGTCCCGTGCGACAAGGTTTATGAAGATGATTTCGCCATGGCTTTTCCTGATTTGAATCCAAAGGCAAAAACTCACATTTTGGTAATTCCAAAAGGCGAATACACAGACCTTTATGATTTTATAGAAAAAGCGCCCGCCGATTTCCAAGTCGGATTTTTTGCGGCAGTGCGCGCGGTCGCGAATACTCTGGGCATAAGCCGCCAAGTCATGACTTTGGCCAACACCGGCGCGCCGGCGCAGAGCGTCTTTCATTTCCACATACATCTGATGGCGCCGATGTCATTCAGCCTGGAAAAGCGGATAGCCGCCGGCGATCCGGCATGATTTATAACATACGCGTCATTCCGCGCGCCCGCCGGAACAAAGTGGAGCTGCCAAAAGTTTGGACAACGGCCGCCCCGGTCGACGGCAAAGCCAACGAAGCGGTAATCAGGCTGCTGGCGGATTATTTTGATGTTCCGCGCTCACGCATTAAAATTGTCCGCGGCGGAACCGGCCGCGACAAAGTCTGCATCGTTCAGGATTAGCTTTATCATCTCCTGCGGAGTTTCGGCTATTTTTATATTATATTCCTTCATATCGGCGATAAATCCCGCGTTCTGCATGTGAACCAGAACGCGTCCGAATATATGCCAATATTTTCCCGTGTTCAGAAAAAATATCGGCTTTTGGGATTCCCCTATCTGCTGCATCGTCATTACATCGGTCAATTCGTTCAAGGTGCCGATTCCGCCGGGCAGTATGCAGAAAGCATCGGATAGTTCGAACATTTTCTGCTTTCTTTCATTGACGCCGTTCACAATTTTTATATCCGCGTTTTCATGCGCCGGTTCTTGCCGGGCCATCACATGGTGTGTGGTGATGCCCACGACTTCGCCGCAGTTTTCAATCGCGGCGGTCGCGACCGCGCCCATCAGTCCCACATTGCCGCCGCCGAAAACCAATCTGATTTTATTTTTTGCCAATAATTCCCCAAGCTTTGCGGCATCGCGCGCAAAAGCCGGGTCTGTTCCGAATTGATGTCCGCAATAAACGGCTACTGAACGCATTGTGTTTCCTTTATTGTTGGCGGTTTGTCAAATTAATCGCATATTTCGCTTCACTTCTTGGAATTATAGCATAAAATGCAAAAGTTATGAATCAAAACTTTAAGGATTTTATGCGGCCTTATAAAAATTCCCGCATCGCGGTTGCGGTCAGCGGAGGGCTGGATTCAATTTGTCTGCTTCATTGGCTGGCCGAATTAAAACTGGATCTGGTTGTTCTGCATGTGAATCACGGACTGCGGCGCATGGCTGAAACAGAAGCCGAATATGTCCGCAAAATTTCGGCCGATATGAATATTCCGTGCAAAGTATTCCGCTGGCATGGCGACAAGCCGGCTTCGAACTTGGAGTCTGCCGCGCGCGACGCGCGGTACAGGCTGATGACGGATTACTGCAAAGAAAACGGAATCGGATTGCTGGCCACCGCGCATCAGGCGGACGACCAGATAGAAACATTCCTGATGAACCTGGGTCGCGGCAGCGGCATTTACGGGCTGGCCGCGATGCGCGGCGAATCCGAGCGCGACGAAATCAGAATCATAAGACCTCTTTTAGAAGTGTTTCGCAATGAATTGCGGGAATACTGCGACAATCACAAAATCCGGTATTTTTCTGACGAAATGAATGACGATGAAAAATACACCCGCGTGCGCATTCGCAAAAACAGAAGCCTGCTGAATGACGCGCTGGGCATTTCCGATGACAGGGTTTTGCTGGCGGTGCGGAATTTGGGGCGCATCAGGGACGCCTTGGAATTTTACATCGACAGGCGGCTTGAAACAGTCATGAAAAAAGATTATGCGAAATTTTCGGAATCTTTTCTATTTGACGAACCGCTGGAAATTAGATTAAAGTTGCTGGGGCGCATGATTCAAAAAATCGGGAGGGGGAATTATCAGCCGCGCTTGAATTCTATTGAAAAGGCACTAGATAGGTTAAGCGGCGATTGCAAATTCACCTTGGGCTCATGCATTGTGCGAAGAATGGGCGGTCGCGTTCTGATCGTCAAAGAGGGCTCGTCCGCGAGTTTTATAAAAAGAAAATGAAATTCGCAGCCTGAAATTTCAACTCGCGAATCAAATTATAATAAGGATAATAAAGCATGAAAAAGAAACCGTTCAATAGCTCATCAATATTTCTAGTGATTTTTATACTGCTGTTTGCCGGCGTGCTGGCGCGCGCGTTCATGGTCGATGGCAAAAGCGGCAAAGCTGCGGATATACAAGTTGAACAAGCGGCCAAGCCGGCAAAATTTTCTTTTTCCGATATCCTGCGGCGGGAAAAAGACATCAAGACTATGGATATCAGCGGCAGCCATGCGGAGGGCGTTTTGCATGACGGCACCAAATACACCGCGACAATCGCCTATGACCCAGAGCTGCTGGCAAAAATATCCGCCGGCGGCGCCAGCATAACTATTGACGATTCCAAAGGCTGGGCGGATTATTTGGGGACTTGGTTTCCGATAGTGTTAGGGTTGTTGCTTATATGGTGGATATTCCGCGGAATCAGAGGTGTCGGCGCTGGCGGAATCAGCAAAAGCATACTCGGGCACAACCCCATGAAAATAACCACGGGAAAGCCCAAGACCACATTTGCCGATGTCGCGGGCATCGATTCGGAAAAACAGGAATTGATGGAAATTGTCCACTTTCTGAAAGACAAAGAAAAATTCAAGTCGGTCGGCGCGCGCGTTCCGCGCGGAATACTGCTTTCGGGCGAGCCCGGGACGGGCAAGACCTTGCTGGCGCGCGCGATTGCGGGCGAAGCAAATGTGCCTTTCTTTGCCGCCTCCGGCAGCGATTTTTCAGGAATCATCGTCGGCCTGGGCGTCGCTAAAATCAAAGAAGTCTTTGAAATGGCGAAGCGCAATGCGCCGTGCATTCTGTTCATTGACGAAATAGACGCGCTGGGCCAGCGGCGCAGCCAGCACTCGTTCAACGACCAGGATCGCGAGCAGACCCTGAACCAGCTGCTGATAGAGATGGACGGCTTTTCCAATGAAACCGGAATCATTGTGATTGGCGCGACAAACAGGCCGGACATGCTGGACCACGCTTTGCTGCGCCCCGGGCGCTTTGACAGGCAGGTTTATATAGAGCTGCCGGATTTGTCGGGCCGACGCGCGATACTGGAATTGTATGCAAAGAAAATAAAGATGTCGAAAAAAGCCAGCCTGCAATCCGTCGCGCGCGGCACGACGGGATTTTCCGGCGCGGATTTGGAAAATCTGCTGAACGAGGCGGCGCTGCACGCCGTGCGCATGAGCCGCAAGGAAATAGAGCAGGCGGATTTGGAAGAAGCCCGCGACAAGATTCTGATGGGGCCGAAAAAAATCCGCAAAATGCGTCCGGAAGATATAAAACTGACCGCTTATCACGAAGCCGGCCATGCCTTTGTCAGCATTATGAATGCGGATATAACCGACCCGATACACAAGGCGACGATAATCCCGCGTGGACGGGCGCTGGGCATGGTCCAGCATTTGCCGATAGACGACAAGGTGTCGATGACCGTGGCCGAAGTTCGCGCCAATCTGTCCGTCGCCATGGCAGGCCGCGCGGCCGAGGAAGTCTTCTTTGGCAAAGATAAAATCACAACCGGCGCCGAAGGCGATATCGCGATGGCCACCAGGCTGGCGCGGCATTCGATTACAATCGCGGGGCTTTCGCCGAAAATCGGACTGGCCGCCATCAGGCAGGTGTCGACATTCGGCGGCGGGGCCGCGTTGGAAAACGCTTCGGAGAAAACCGCCGAGGCGGTGGATGCCGAAGTCAAAGCATGGCTGGATAAGGCGCATTCCGATGCTTTGAAATTATTGTCAAAGAATCGCGGCGCGGTCGAAAAACTGGCCGAAGAATTATTGAAAAAGGAAACCCTGACCGGCGATGAAATCAAAGAAATAGTTCTTGGGAAAAAAGGCGGCCGTCAAAAAAAAGAGCGGCGGCCAAAGGAGAATATGAATGAATCCAAAGTTTGAACTTTTGCAGATGAATCCAAAGAACACAAAGTCGGTGCTGGTGTCTGCATCGGGCGAAGCTGTTGTCTTTGATGCGTGGGGCTTGGCCGGCGATTGGGAAGAACTGCTGGCCGACCGCGGATTGAATTTGCGCGCGATATATTCCACTCACGGCCATGGCGATCATATTTCCGCCGCGCCCGCGCTGGCGCAAAAGCTGGATATACCCTGGCATCTGAATTATCGGGATATTGATTATGTGCTGTCCGGCAACGGTTTGTTGGAATATTTCGGCTTGCCGCAAATACCGGCTGATTGCAAGCAGCCTGTCGATTTGCGCGCGGGCGAGATTGAAATTCTGCCCGGCATTCGGGCTCAAGTGATTGAAACTCCCGGGCATTCCGAAGGCGGGCTGGTTTTCTATCTGCCGGCGCTGAATCTTTTGATAATAGGCGACACATTGTTTCAGGAAACTGTCGGCCGCTATGATTTGCCTGGCGGCGATTTGCAGAAATTGCGCCAGTCGATTGCAAAGCTTTACAATATGAATTTTCCCGACGATGCGACCGTGATTCACGGACACGGCATGGATACGACAATCGGCTGGCTGAAAAAGAATAACAAGTTTTTTAAAAATTAGCGCGCGCTAAAAATCTGTAATCATTTTTCCGCCGTTTTTTTGCAGCTGCACTATGACGGTTTCGAAAAGTCTTATCAGTTCTATCAAATCCCGAAATTCCCGGCGAAATCGTTCTTTAAACAAAGCTTGGTTCTGCGGGGAATTCTGCAACCGCCCGTAATTCCACGCATACATGGAATACTTGCACCTGATATAAATCGGCCGGATAATATCGGCAAGTTCAGGCTTTTGGGCCAGCCATCGGTATATCTCGCGATATTCGTCGCAAACGCAGAATATTTTTTCAGTGCTGGCGACGGAATTTGTCCCGTGATTTTTTCTGTAATGCACCATGGTCTTGTTAATCGCGAGCAAACGTTCAGCCAGCGCGAGAATTTTGAAATTAAAGCTGATATCCTGATAGCTTGCGCCCGGGGATTCGAGCAGGCGCAGCTTGTTTCGCAAAATAAAATCGCGCCGGTAAATCCCGGACCAGATGCAATTGTTATAGTAAAAGATATCCGGATATTCCAACGGCTTTATGACCTTTCCGACATATTCTTCGGGGAACATTTGCATATTTGAGTCGGCGCCGGTGATATGGTCGAAAAAAGTGAGCGGCCCTTTTGCGACATCTAAATCATATTGTTCCGCCAAGGCGATCAGATATTCGTACATGTCCGGCTCTATCCAGTCGTCTGGTTCGATAATGCCTATATATTCCGCAGTTGAGGCCGCTATTCCTATATTCACGGAATGCCCGTATCCGGCGTTAGGTTTGTCAATTACCAGTATGCGCGGGTCGGCGGCGGAATATTCCTTGATTATCGCGGGACACCCGTCCGTGCTGCCGTCGTTCACAATTATTATTTCAATATCATGCAGAGTTTGATTTATTATGCTGTCCAGGCATTGCCGCAGGTATTTTTCTACATTATAAACCGGAACAATGATGGAAGCTTTCGGCATTAGTTTTTAGTCCCTTGGCGATTTCAAATGCCCGGAAATGGGCGGATTTTTGATTGATTAGACATATTTTAATTATGTTGATACATAATTAGAAAAAAAGAAAGAAAAATCTTATTTTTGATGAGCGCATTATGAAATCAAAGTGAAAGAATCGCGAGATTTTTGGTGGGTCGGCAGGGACTCGAACCCCGGACCAAAGCGTTATGAGCGCTCCGCTCTAACCAACTGAGCTACCGACCCAAGTTATTGATTTTTCATGATTTTATAAAAATTAAAGACCACCAAAAAATCAACCGTGTAAACTTTCGTGTAAACCAAATACACATGTTTACACCAAAACTAACGAACCAATCATATATTTTGCCCACATAAATTGCAAGCAAAATATTTACAGATATATATGAAACGACCAAACCAACCCGCCACAAATCTATCAATATCCAATCACGACTCAACGCAGTTAAACTAAAAAAATATTTTTTCCAAGTATTTACATTACAATGAATAATTGCTATAATAAACAAAAGTAGAAATAAGGAATTTAAAATGGCACCAAAAATAACTAGTAAAAAATTGAAAACCGCTGCTGCTACAGTGATGATTAGCGCGGCTACTCTTGCAGGGACAGCTGGATTAACAAGCTGTTCAAAAGATAACGGTTTGCAAGAACAAACCCAAAATTTGTCATACACGATTACAGATGCGCAATCATTGGGAAAAACA
Organism: Rickettsiales bacterium; assembly: GCA_031279085.1. Taxonomy (GTDB): domain Bacteria; phylum Pseudomonadota; class Alphaproteobacteria; order Rs-D84; family Rs-D84; genus JAITJD01. Next base: position 7,030 of record JAITJD010000036.1, read on the forward strand.
CTTGATAAGATTGCCGCGGATTTAAATAGAATCGCCAGTCCCGCATATAATAAAGGTGAACGCATAGACGTATCTTTAAGTATAAAAATAAACGATGGTGCTTTGAGATTTGTATATTCCGAAGACCTTATGAAGCTTGCGGCTATGCTGCAGGGCGATTCTGGCGTACTAACCGTAGATAAAGAACAAGGGATTGCAAGGCGCATTATAGATTTTTATGGCATTGAAAATTTGTTAGTAAATATTACTGGCGATAAAAATGCTACAATATATCCGGATGTAATGAATAAAAATGGCAATCACATAGTTCCTGATTATGAGTTTGAAGCAGCATATAATAGATCGGTATATTTGCTTAAACGCGCAGGTCTAAACGTTGTTGAAAAGCCGGGTCAGGAGATAGCGATGGTAAATATGGGAAATCCCAAAGGCAAAACGCTTCGGCTTACACCAGAAATGTTTATAGAAATGAAAAATAAAGAAAGTAGAGCATAAATCGACGAAAGCAATCTCGTTTTCGATAAAATTTGCCCCCCCCATAAATCATCCCGATTGATATCGCCAGTCGGGGGCTTTTTTATGTTAAAAACATGACAGTTTTTATAATCGGGTTCTGTGTAAAATCCCGTGTAGGAAATGTGTAGACGCAAGGAAATATCTGGGGCGAATATAGATTCTGTTCCAAAATCACAGTTTTGTCCCCTCTTGATAAAGAGGGGACAATTTGTATTCAGCTTTTACGGGGGTATTTAATCGCCGCCTGGGCCGCCGCCAGCCGCGCAATCGGCACGCGGAAAGGGCTGCATGATACGGAATCCATTCCTATTTTATGGAAAAACATCACGCTTTCCGGGTCGCCGCCATGTTCTCCGCACACGCCGATATGTATGTCATGTCCTTTGACTTTGCGGGCTTTTTCAACAGCCGTTTCAACTAATGACCCGACGCCGGCGACATCAATGCTGGCGAACGGATCCGCAACATAGACGCCCCGCGCGCGGTATTCGTCCAGTATCGCGCCAGTGTCGTCGCGCGACATGCCCAGTGTAGTCTGGGTCAAATCATTCGTTCCAAACTCAAAGAAATCGCAAGATTCGGCGATTTCGTCCGCCAGAATTGCCGCGCGCGGCAATTCTATCATAGAGCCGACCTTGTAATCGATGCTGTCGCTTTTTTCTGCAAAGATTTGCCGCGCTGTGGCGTCAATAACCGCCTTGACTATGTCCACTTCTTTTTTGGATCCGACCAAAGGAACCTCTATTTCCGGCAAGACTTTCACGCCGGCGGCTTTGCATTCCAGAGCCGCTTCCAGTATCGCGCGGGTTTGCATTTCTGCAATTTCCGGGTATGTTATTGCAAGCCTGCATCCGCGATGCCCCAGCATGGGGTTCTGTTCGTGCAACGCGTCCGCGCGCGCTTGAACGAACGCCAAGTCCTTGCCTATATGTTTCGCCAAATCTTTCATGTCGGCTTCGGTATGCGGCAGGAACTCGTGCAATGGCGGGTCAATCAGGCGCACCGTAACCGGCAGGCCGTCCATGATTTTAAATAATTCGACAAAATCCGCGCGTTGATAAGGCAGCAGTTTGTTCAATGCGCTGCGGCGCCCGTCCAAGGTATCAGCCAGAATCATTTCGCGCATGTCCATGATTCTTGATGATTCAAAGAACATGTGCTCGGTGCGCGCCAAGCCGATTCCTTCGGCGCCGAATTCCCGTGCTTGTTTCGCATCGCGCGGCGTTTCTGCGTTCGCGCAGACAAGCATTTGTCTTGTTTCGTCGACCCATTCCATCAATCTTCCAAAGTTTCCGGTCAATTCCACGGATACGGTTGGAATCGCGCCATTGATGATTTGACCTTTGGCGCCGTCGATGGAGACCCAATCCCCTTCGCGGATTATGTCTCCGCCGTTGGTCTTCATAGTTTTGGACGCATAGTCGATTTTAATATCCGCCGAGCCGGAAACGCAAGGCCGCCCCATGCCGCGCGCAACCACAGCCGCGTGGCTGGTCATGCCGCCGCGCGCCGTGATAATGCCCGCCGCCGCGTCCATGCCGGCAATGTCTTCGGGCGAGGTCTCGATGCGGATCAGCATGACTTTCTTGCCCTCTTTGACCCATTTCTCCGCATCTTCGGCGTTAAATACAGCCTGGCCGACAGCGGCGCCCGGGGACGCCGGCAAGCCGGTCGCAATTATTTTCTTGTCCGCTTTCGGATCCAGCATCGGGTGCAGCAAGTGATCCAGCTGATCCGCGCCGACGCGCAGAATCGCCTCTTGTTTGGTCAGCAATCCTTCGTCCACCATTTCCACCGCGATGCGAACCGCGGCGGCGGCGGTGCGCTTGCCGTTTCGGCATTGCAGCATCCACAGCTTTTTATGCTCTATGGTGAATTCCATATCCTGCATGTCTTTATAATGCTTTTCCAGCTTTTCACGGATATCGACCAATTCCGCATATATTTCAGGCATGGCTTCTTCCAAAGACAGTCGGCCGCTGTTATCTTTGGCCATCGGGTTTGGCGTGCGGATTCCAGCGACGACATCCTCGCCTTGGGCGTTTATCAGGTATTCGCCGTAATATATATTTTCTCCGGTTGCAGGATCGCGGCTAAAGCACACGCCGGTTGCGGAATCTTCGCCGGAGTTTCCAAATACCATGGCCTGAACATTTACGGCGGTTCCCCAGTCGCCAGGGATATTGTTCAGTTTGCGGTAAGTGATTGCCTTTTTGGACATCCAGCTGCCAAACACCGCGCCAATGCCCAGCTTTAATTGTTCCCAAGGGTCTTGGGGCACTTCTTTCCCAAGGCTTTTGCCGATTTCTTTAAACTCCGCAACCAAGGCCTTTAAGTCATCTGCCGTCAGTTCCGTGTCAAATTTATAGTTCTTTTCATTTTTTGCGTGCTCCAATGCATGCTCAAACAAATTGATATCCGCGCCCAGCACGACATCGCTGAACATCATCAGAAAGCGGCGGTAGCTGTCATACGCAAAACGTTCGTTCCCGCTGATTTTTGCCAGCGCCAGAACAGTATTGTCATTCAAGCCCAGATTCAAAACAGTGTCCATCATGCCGGGCATGGAAACGCGCGCGCCGCTGCGAACTGAAACCAGCAGCGGGTTTTCAGAATCGGCGAACTTTTTCCCCATAATTTTTTCCACATGCGCGATTCCGGCGCGAACTTGCGCGTCCAAATCTGCCGGATAAGATTGATTATTGTCGTAATAATAAGTGCATACATCCGTCGTGACTGTGAATCCGGCCGGAACGGGCAGGCCTATCAAGTTCATTTCCGCCAGGTTCGCGCCCTTGCCGCCCAGCAGATTTTTCATTTCCGCCTTGCCTTCGGCCGCGCCATTACCAAATGTATAAACCCATTTTGACATATTTTTCTCCTTGCTATGTGATTTTTAGTTCTGCAAGTATGAATTTTTTGCATAGGCTTTGCAAGAGGTTTTTGTGCTTGATTTTTTGTATTCACTAAATCATAATGTGTCCTAATGATAAAAAATTGTTTCATCTTTTCCTTTGTTGTCTGGCGCGTTGCCGCCTGAATTATTTTTACGCTTTATTTTCTTTTACAAACTTGATATTAATTTAAACAACAAAGGTATTTGACAATGACAAAAGATATTCTTCTTACAGGCGAAAGACCGACGGGGCTGATGCATATCGGGCATCTTGCCGGCGCGCTGAACCAACGCGTGGAAATGCAAAACAGCGGAAAATACGATACTTTCGTAATAATCGCCGATGCGCAGGCGCTGACCGACAACGCCGATAATCCCGAAAAAGTGCGCGAAAATGTTTTGCAGGTCGCGCTGGACAATCTTGCCGTCGGAATCGACCCGGCAAAGTCCGTTTATTTCATTCAATCGCAAATTCCGGAATTGACCGAATTGACTTTCTTTTACAGCAACTTGGTGACTCT
>JAITJD010000031.1 GCA_031279085.1 Rickettsiales bacterium
CCAGGTAAAAACAATACAATTTCACTGTGCGCCTCTTATCAAAACTTCTTTTTTTATATATAATTGACGAAAACTGTAAAGGAAAAGGAGAGCTCTTCATGAATCATGGCACAAATTTGACTTTGGCGGCTATTCTAATGTGCTGTGTTTGCGCGCCGGCGGCTGCCGCTTACAAGTGCGTTGTGGACTGTCAGCCGGCTGCAAACGGAACAAGTTATGCGCAGAATTGCTATTCCGGCATTTCGTGTAATTCATTGGGTTTTAACCAATACTTGTCTGCAAATACATGGAGCGTTACCTTTTCAGAAGGAACTTATACAGGAATCAGCAGATGCAGCGCCATGGTTGGCTCTGTGCAACGCGACGCGCCCAGCGACTCATGCGCCCCGATTTCCAATTGCCAAAGCGGCGGGACGTATTATTCGGCGAGTCTCCTCTGCTGGTGCCACTTGATAGGAACCACGGCTTCTTGTTCTCTTGGCAGTCGCGCTTGGGTGTCTGTCGGATATGTCATAAGCGATAGCGGCGGCGATTGTGCACGTGATTGCGCCTATCAATGCGCATACGCCACACATGGTAATCCCGGTTTACGCAACGCGCTGTTTTATAACAGCGATTTGCTTTAATCACATAATTATATGGACAAAATTATGAAGAGATTTTTGCGTTGGTCTAAATTTTTCTCACAAATCCGGCTCCGGCTTGTGATTCCCGTCGTTTCTTTTTTTATCGCGGATGGCGCTGCGAATGCGATCCAGCTGACATCTTGTCCGGGCGGACTGACCAGGTATACCGAACCCGGAATCATAATTTCGCAAACGGTTTTGCCCGGTTATACATGCACGTTGATATCGCTGTGCGAAGCAAGCGCGGTAGCAGGCTGCTATCTGGCCAGCGATGGAGACAGCGATAGCACCGGAATCTTTGAATATACGGATAACATTCACGGCATCTGCGAATTGACCGGCATGTGATCGTCGCTATGCGCTGTGTCGGTTTATCGCCTCGCTTATTTCTTCCAACGAAGCGGCGGCCGGCAGCATGGGCTCAAAATAGACATTGGCGGTGCCGGATTTCATTTTTCCTTTCTTGGGCCAATACAGCCCAGCGTCCGTTCCGACAGGCAGGATAGGCAGTTTTAGATTTTCTGAAATAAACAGCAGTCCCCGCTTCAGCTTTATTTTCTGTCCGGGCTTTGCGCGCGTTCCTTCGGGGAATATTATCAGAATCATGTTGTTCATGATTTTCTTCGCGACCGAATCGGTCAGCCTTTGCATGTTCGTGGCGCCTTTGGCCCTGTCGACGGGCTGCAATCCCATGCGCCAGAAAGCCCAGCCGTAGATAGGAATCCACATCAATTCCCGCTTTACTATAAAAAACGAATTCCGGATATTTGTTTCCAACACCGCGACTTCCAAAATGGACATGTGCTTGGCGGCGATGATTGCCTTGCCGTCCAGTCGGGCGTTTTCGTTCGGCTTTTCCGGTATGCCGTTTTCCCCAAAAGGCGGATAATGAATTTTATACTTGATTCCCGCGATGATTCTGGCCAGCCACAGCACGCCGCGCGCATCGCTTGTGATAAAAAATCTGGTCAGTTTTCTTGACGGCAGCCCGATCAGCAGCAATGGCGACCAAGCAATAAACCAAACGGCCAAAGCAATTTTGAACAAAACGGTCTTTATCATGGAAATTCCTTTATGATTTGTCAGATTGTTTCAGCGGCTTTCCTTAATCCCTATCAGGGTGCCGATGTATTTTATGTATTCGATTGTCCATCGCTCCAGCCTTTTATGCACGGACATTCCGTTTAATGGAGCAGGGCATGAGGCGATTTCGATATCGGGCAGTTCTTTTCGCACCAGGTATTTCGCGCGGTTTATATGGTCTATGGTTGTAATCAGAACGATTCGGTTCAATCCGAGCTGGTCGGCGATTCGCTTGATAGCCATGGCGTTCTGATAAGTGGTTTTTGAGTCCGATTCCACGATAATCCTGTCCGATTCGTTTTCACGGCTGCCGCCGGCGCCTATGATGTACAGGCTTGTCTGGGGATTCTGGCGCAGCTTGCGCCTGGCGAAAGGAATCCGGCGCGCGTCGCCCGTCAGAACAAATATGCGGTCGCCGGGCAGTATGGTCGCGCATTTTATCGGCGCGGTGGACTTGAAAACCGCGCCGCCCAGAGCAAACAGAACGAAAATCAATAAAGATGGGGTCAGAATTTTCATATATCGCCGTCTAGTTGTTTTCAAGAATTTTAAAAGTTGCCTTTTTTGTAATCCAAATTGAAAATATTATGATTGCAATCGGCATGACGGCCAGCGATATCCAGCCGGCGGAATTCAGTCCTATCATGGCCATCAGCCCCACGCGCGCGCTTTTTGCCGCAGACAATATCAAAGCCAGAACCGGCGCCGCCGCAAAAAAACCGGCAAGACCGGAAACAAGGCATATCTTGGCGACGATGATTTGCATCTGTCTTGCGATGAACGAGTCCGCCGCGCCGACCTGGTTTAATATTTCCAGCTCGCGCTTGTGCAGCAGGGCGGTGTTTCTGGCGATATAAGAAATGCACACGCCGATTGTGCCCAGCACCAGCAATAAAACGAATCCCGATATCCAAACCATCCGCCAGCCCGCGCCGGTCGCGCTTTTAAGCGCGGCGCTGTGCGTCAGAAAGCGCGCATGCCGCGATATTTTTTCCTGGAAAGGCTTTATGTCGGATTTGTTTTTGAACTTCAATTCGTACATCAGCGGCAGATAGTTTTCCAAATGCGCACTGCCGCCGGACATCCATGGGCGCATCATTTTTTCCATGTCTTTTTTTGAAATCTCTTTGACAGCCGATATTTTGCCGGCGTTTTCATCAATTATTTTACGCGCCGCATCGACATCGTTTCCGGGCATTATCTGAACAGTTGCGAACAAGTCCCATTGAACGTTCCATCGCGCGACGCCGGTGCCGATAGACAAAGCGACGCCCAGCGCCAAGATTGACAGGAATGTCAGCAGCGACATTATCGCGGTCATGAACAGCGATTGTTCGCGCACATAAGAAAATACAAGCGGATTCTTCATTGTGTAGTCGCAATTTCGTCGAATTGTTTTAATAAATCTGTAAAATAATTTTGCGGCTTCGGCCCTTTCCAGACTTTTTTCTGTTCCGCCGCGTCGGATATGTTTTCTTTTCCCATAAAGCTGACCTTGTGGTTTTCAACCATGATAACGGGAAATTTGTAAATGTCCATCAGCTTTCTGTTATGCGTGGCCAGAATTATCGTCGTGCCAAAGCTTTTGTTCATCTGCATGAACAGCTCCATCAATCTAGATGCGTTTTCGTCGTCCAGATTTCCGGTCGGTTCGTCCGCCAGCAGGATTTCCGGCTGGACGATGATTGCGCGCGCGACGGACACCCGCTGCTGCTGGCCGCCGGACAAGGATTTTGGCGCGGAGTTGGCGTACCTTCCTAGTCCGACCCATTCCAATGTTTTTCCAACCAGCTTTTTTATCTTGTCTTCCGGCATTGCGCGCACGCGCAGAGGCAGCGCGACATTGTCGAACACCGACAAGTGCGACAGCAGCGAATATTCTTGGAAAACGATCGCCATTTGCCGCCGCAGGTCGGTAATGCCTTGGCGCGAAAGGCCGGCGGTCGGCTTTCCGAACAGTTTTATCTGCCCGCTTCTTTGCCTGTGCAGCATGTATATCAGGCGCAGCAAAGTCGTCTTGCCCGCGCCGGACGCGCCGGACAGAAAATAGAAAGCGCCGCGGCTGATGTTAAAGGAAACATTTGACAGGACATCGTGCTTGCCGTCATAGCCGGCCGCGACATTGGCGAAAGAAATTGCTGCGTTATTTTCCATTGGCTTATTCCGCCTCTTGCGGGGCTAATGCAGTTTTTATAGACATCACAAGTCCTCTATCTTAATTTCATCATAATCTTCGTAGTAATAACTGGCGTCTATTCCGCGCATAAATATTTCGCGATTATTTATTTTGTTTGTCAGCGCCGATTTTAGAAGCTGCTTTATTTCAACATCTTTTATTGGCGAACGTTGCATCGCCGATAGATATTCATCTTTATCAACCAGATTCCAGTCAATCGCTTTTTTAAGCTCTTTTTTCAGAAGCAAGTCCAGCCAGATTCGCGTTGCCCGGCCATTGCCTTCACGGAATGGGTGCGCGATGTTCATTTCCACATATTTCTCAATAATTTCGTCAAAAGTTTTCTGCGGCATTTTGTCAATCGCTTTTAACGACTGCGTCAGATACATCGGCGGGGCAAAGCGAAAACCGCCCTTTGAAATATTTACATCGCGAATTTTGCCGGCAAAATCATAAATATCTTTGAATAAAGCCTTGTGAATTTGCCGCAGTGCGGCAAAAGTCCCGACCTTGATTTTATCCATTGCGCCGGTGTCATAGAGTTTTTTAGCGGCCAGCTTGCTTATCCGCTCTTCGGCTTTATTCAGCCCGATTTGAGAAGTAATTCCAAGTTTGTTTTTCAGAACCGGCATTATGATTTTCCTTTGATTTCAGTATAGCAAATTATGCAAAAAAAGTCTAGAAAAACATAAGATGTGAAACAAAAGCATATTTAGGCGCCCTTAACGAATCGCGAAAATTACTGTGCCTGAATAATATGGCCGTCGCAGGCTGATAAAAAATCCCGCCGCGGCGGGATTTTCTTATTCTTTCACGCGCGTTGTGGCGTTTCGGTTTTTAGACCATACTTCTTCGCCTGTGCCCAGGAACTGCGGATTTTCCTTGCCATAGGAAATAGTTTTGATTCTTTCCGATTCTATTCCGTCCTTAATCAGAATATGCGCGGCGTTTCCCGCGCGCAGCGCGCCCAGAGCCAGATTGTAGTCGGACGAACCGCGTTCGTCGCAATGACCTTCGATGATGATTTTTACATTCGGGTGGTTCTTCATGTACAGAGATTGCCCCAGAAGATCATTTTTTGATTCTTTTGAAATCTCGGCGGAATCAAATGCAAAGTAAGCTTTCTGATTATCCAGCTCGGCCGGTTCTTTTATACCCGCGCAAGCCGCCAATGCAATTGCAATAGACAAAAATAATAGTTTTTTCATGTTATGGCATCCTTTGAATTTTTGAGATTTTACAAGACATTTTTATTTCTGTGCATTTTATTTTAGCAGTTTCTTACAAAAAAGTCAAAGGAATATAATAATTCTTGATGCGGCGCGTGTTTTTTTCTTGCGGGTGCGGTGGTGCAAGAAAACAAATCGCATAAAATATATATGTCATGTTTTTTAGTCAATATTTTTTAATTTGATATTTTGTTAATGACTACTTTTATGATATACTTGTTCGCAAAGGAATTACACAAAGGATATTTATCATGAAAAAGCTTGCATCTGTATTTATATTGGCTGGTTTCGCAGCCTCGGCAGCCGCCGCCGCGCCCAGCTATATAAAGCGCGACGCCGGCAGCGGTTATAAAGTTACTTACGATTACAAGGATAAAGAAAAGGGCGGTTGGTATGCGGCTTTGCGCGCGCAGTTGAATCTGCTTAGCTGGGAGAACACTTATTTTTCCGATTATGTGGGATATTCCGGCGGCGACAAGTATTCAATGAAGCCTGTGTTCGGCGGCAGCCTGTCATTCGGAAAAAGATTCGACTATTTCTGGCGCGTTGAATTGGAAGCCGGCTATACCGGCATGTTCACGGACGAAGGCCAGGGCATGGAGTTCAATTTCTCAATCCCATATCTTCTGGCGAACGCCATGTATGATTTCAGCAACGGCTTGTATTTGGGCGGCGGGCTGGGCGCGGCTTTTCCGATGACTACATGGAAAGGCGACCTGTTTCTGCCGGGCGGGCGAACAAAAGTCGCGGTTTCGCCGATGGCTGGCCTGATGGCCGGATACGTGCATAAATTAGATGACAACATGGTGCTGGATCTACGTTATCGCATAGCTGGATTCAATGGCAGCAAACACACCAGAAATTTTGAAGATTTATCAAGTATTCAATATTATTTTGAAAGCAAGATAGGATTGGTATTGGAAAACTCGTTTTCTGTCGCATTAAGGTATGAATTTTAGATTCTTGCAAAAAAAAGCCTATTGACTTAATTTGCGAAAATATGTTAATCTGACACATCAGAGAGAGCTAATGAAAAGTATCATAAAAATATCAAAATTTCTGTTTGTCTGTGCATTATGCGCTGATGGCTTTTCTTCCGCATTGGGCGCTTCGTCCGTCAGATCATTGGGCGGATCCGGCACATACAAAAGCGCGTCCGCGGTTAAGCTTGATACCTCTGCCGGAACAGCCCGGGCATCGTCCGCCAGGATAACCCCCGCGACCGTGTCGGCCGGCGCGATGTCTTCCGCAAAGAAGACTGCGACGACGAATTCCGCAAGGGCGGCGACAAACCAGCGGCTTTCAGCCGGCTCGTATTTAAGCGGCGGCAAGACAGTCAGCGGCGGCAGCTCTATTAAATCCCAGAATGTCGCATCAAGCGGCAGCTCCGGCGCGAGTGCCGATCTAATCAACAGGATAGATGATTTGCAGCAGGCGGTTGATGATTTGCAGGATTCGGATGCCGATCAGTATAACAAAAGTGATGTAGATGGTTTTCTAAATGACAAACAGGATACTTTGACAGTGGGCCCCGGCATAGATATCACCAACAATGTGATTTCGGTAATAGGCGGCGCGGACGGGCGCGAAGTTGAGCTGTCGGCAAACGCCACGCATATTCAATGGCGCTATGCCGGGGACGCGACTTGGAGTGATTTGGTGCCGTTGTCTGATTTGACAGGCGCCCAGGGGAATGAGGGCAAGTCCGTCGAGTTGCGGGTGGATAGCAACATTCTTCAATGGCGGCGAGTAGGGGATGTTGCTTGGGCGAATCTTTTGGATTTGAGCTTGCTTGCGCCGAGTGTTGATTTGACAAATTATTATACAAAGTCAGATGCGGATGCAAGATACGCGACCGCCGCGCAGGGCGCGAAGGCGGACAATGCGCTGCAAGATGATGCGCCGACAGACGGATATGATTATGTTCTGATGTTCAATAGTGGCCAAAAGATTTGGGCGCAGGTTTATTGAAAAACGGGGGAAAGCTGATGCAGTTTTAATAAGCTGTGTTGTTTATATAATATAGAATTTGTCAACTCTTCGGAGTTATGAATCTAAGGAGAAAAAAAGAAGCCGAATAAATCAGGCGCAACAAAAAGATTTTTATCATTAGCGGCAGGCAAATGCTTGCATCATTAGGGGGTTATCTGGTTTTATAGTTCTAATAAATTAATAAAAGGAATAAAAATGAGAAGAAAATTAGTATTTTATGGTTTTATGGCCGCGGTGCTGGTGTTTGCGGGCGTCGATGCTGCATCGGCTGCTGCCACACAAATAGCCAGCAAGGCTTATGTTGACGCGCAAAATGATACACAAAATACCAACATAACCAATCTTCAAACTGATATTTCAGATATGGAGACACAAACTCATGCGAGCGCGACTTATGCAACTATAAGTCAGGTGGGTACCGGTACATTGAACACTACTGCGACGACGATTGTCGACGCTATCAATGAATTGACTGCAAGCAGCACCAATGTCAGCGGCAAGCAGGACAAACTTGGCGGGGCAGGCCAGGGCGGCAAAGTCGTCACCGCCAGCGAAACTTTGGGTACAGTTTCATATACAGGTATAGACACGACAGTAGCTGCATCATCGGCAAACCTGATAACATCAGGCGCGGTTAATACGGCAATAACCACCGCGACAACCGGCTTGGCTACAACGGCAAGCCTGGGAAATTTGGCATACCAAAATTCTGTGGCGGCTGGGGACATTGATGCCGGCGCAATAGTGAATGCGGACATATCCGCCACGGCGGCAATCGCGAGAACCAAACTGGCCGCAGATGTCCAGACTTCATTGTCCAAAGCTGATTCGGCGATAACAGATGTATCGGGCAAGGAAGACACAATTAATAAAACTAGTACGATTTCGAGCGCGTCGAATAGCGCTACCAAGTATACCTCCGAATCTGCTGTTATTGCGTATGCATTGCCAAAGCCATCTGCTGCTTGCACTGCGCCATCGGCTCAATGTGTTTTATCTATCGATTCAAGCGGCGTTATTACATGGGTTGATGTCACGAAATCAGATTAAAGTTAGTATTTTGTTCAGCCAGCAGATCGTGAGAAATAAAGGAAAATGAAATGAAGCATCTGACAAGCAAAGTTTTGATAACACTGTTTATATCTGGATTCGCCACCGCCGCAAATGCGGAAATCGCCGCGAAATCATATGTTGATAGCAAAGTTTCTACGAAAGCTGATGCTTCTGCCCTCACTAATATGGAAACGACAACCAACAAGACGGACGATGTAGCGTCAAATGTAGCAGACAGCACCAAGTACGCGTCAACCAAAGGCGTTGCGACTTATATTGTAAGTCAAATAAGCGGTTTGAATCTAGGCGATATGGCAGAAAAAGATAATGTTGCAACCGCTGATATTCTTGATGGCAACGTCACTAAGGTTAAGTTGGCGTCGGATGTTCAAACTTCGCTGGGGAAGGCAGACACCGCGTTGCAGTCGGGTGATATTTCAGATATGGAAACACAAACTCATGCGACCGCGACTTATCAAGCTAAAATAGGCGGCGGCACTGCGGGCACTGTGATTACCAATACCGGCACGGCCGGAAACGTAGGTTCCCTGACATTGGGCGAATTGGCAGCCGCGTCTCCGGGCAGCTGTACAGATACGACTAAAAAATGTGTCCTTACTTTTGACGGCACAAGTTATGTTTGGGAAGTCATTGAAAGATAATATATATACAAAATAATCAAAAAAATGGCTTTATTTTAGGAAATATAAAGTGTATAAGGTATAGATAGGTAGAAGTTTTATATGACAAAAACGAATGGAATATTTGCAGTTTCTTTGATTTCAATAATGGCGGCGGGCGCTTGCTTAGAAGATGTTTACGCAGCTGATATTATTGCATCTAAATCTTATGTTGATAATTTGGTTAGCGGCATATCTTTAACCGGAGGTCCACAAGGTCCGCAAGGTCCGCAAGGCGCAACCGGAGCGACTGGGGCAACAGGTGCGACTGGCAACCAAGGCGATAGAGGATTCCAGGGGTATACTGGTAATACCGGCAATCAAGGCAATAGAGGCTTCCAGGGATATACTGGTAATACCGGAGCAACGGGCGCGACTGGCAACCAAGGCGATAGAGGATTCCAGGGGTATACTGGTAATACCGGCAAGCAAGGCCATAGAGGCTTCCAGGGATATACA
>JAITJD010000017.1 GCA_031279085.1 Rickettsiales bacterium
CGCAATCAGTTTCTGCCGTTGCGCCGGTGCCGGCGGTATAATATCCAGCAGCGCAGGCCGTCGCGTTGTTCGTGCCCTCGGGGCAATAGCTGCCCACAGGGCAGACATCGCAGCTCACACTGCCAGTGCCGTCGCTCGTGTTTATGCTCCCTGTCTTGTAATAACCACCCCCAAAGCAATTAAACAAGCTAGACGCAGACAGCCATACATTCTCAATAGGTATCGCCGCCGTTGTCGCCTGCGCGCTATTCCGGTATTCCGTGCTTGTCGACCCCGCAGAACTCAAATTAACCGCATCCATAACAGACAACAGATACTGCATGTTCGCCAGCGCTGTTCCTTCCGCCAGGGTATTCTTCGCCACAGACACGTCTGTCTTAGACTGAATATACCCGTGAACATAGTCCACAGATGCCGCCAGACCGCCGTATGCGGCTGATGCCAAGACTGCTGATAATAATGCAAAAGCGCCCGCTGTTCTCATATTCTTGTTAATCCGGTTATCATGGCGCAGGAATCGGCTGAGTCGGAACATTTATTGTGCCGGTGATGGTGTATGTTCCGGCCAAGGTCTCATTCGCGACTGATGCCTTGTGCACCACATCGCTGTCTGCCGCCAGACTGCTGGTATCTGGTATCACAGGCTTGTTCAGCAAGTCGTTATAGCTGCCTGTCTTTGATACCTTATGCAGATTCACCGTGCCGCTTAACAATGACTCGCCAGAACTTGCAGTCTGAGTAGCCTCATTATCCGTTTTTAGTGTCGCGGCTGTGTTGGTGTCTGCTGGTATAGTCGGCAGCTGAGCAGTCGGAACCTTGCCGTCAGAACCTAAGGAAGCCACTCCGTCTGCAACGCCTTTCTGAGATATGGGTACTAATGCGTTTACTGCCGTTGCTATATCCGAATGACTGGCCTTGGTAGCCAGACCGCCCCGAACAAAGCCTTCGGTAGCCAGGACTTTCACAGCAGGGGTTGTATCTTCCGCATGAACAGAGCTTATTGCTGCAATCCCCGCCACAGACACTATCGACATCATATTAGCTATAAATCGAGGATTTATTTTGGATATCATTCAAGCTCTCCCTTGCTCAATATTTCAGAGTATATGATAGAATAAAAAGGATATTTTGTTAAGAGTCCCCCCGCAAGAATGTATAGTTATCAACCAGAATCAGTTTTGTCAAAAAACAAGTCAAATAATCAAGATGGGCATGTCCCAAGCTTGGCTTTGTCCCACTTGATAAAGGGGGACAGAGTTTATTGGCGAGCATAGCGAGCCTAGAAACTCTTGGGGGATTTGTGGTTAACGCTATTAATTAAAAAGAAATCTCCCCGAAAAGCTAAGGCGGCGGAGCCGCCAAGCTTTTCTCCCCTCTTTATCAAGAGGGGCTTAACCCCGTGCTCGGATTTTCCCCTCTTTATCAAGAGGGGCTAAGCCCGTGCTCGGATTCCACTTCTTTACCACGAGGGGGCGTGCCCCAAGATGTGCGATTATAAAAAAATCGTCATTGCAAAGTGGTGTTTAGAATCTATACATCATTGATAATCCGACTTTGTGCATGGTTATGTCCTGATTATACTGATAACGGTAATTGATTCCGGCATGAATGCCCGACGCGCTTAAAAATTCCAGCCCGCCGCCGGCATACAGCCACAGCGAATCGATCGCCGCCTTGTAGTCCGTGAATTTTGTCGCCGGCGCAAATTTGAACTGCACGTCATCCGGCATCCCCAGCAAATCGTACTCCGCGCCGATAGAAATATTCGGGCGGATTTGGAACCAGCTGGACGGATAGATTCTCTTTTGCGCGACCAATGAATATCCGGGCGTCAGAACAAAATATCCGTCCGATTCCAAATTCATGTACCCGCCGCCGCCCGCATTCTCCGCGACGGAAAATCCAAAGTTATATCCCGCGCGAACATACAGGTTGCCGACGATGTATTGGTTCAGCCAGTCATGCAGCAAGCCCCATTCCGAAATGATGCTGAACGCCGTGCCGCTGCCTTTTATCGGATCGACGAAATTCTGCTCGCGCGAAACATCCAGAAGATGCATATCCAGGAATGCGTTGCCATACAGGCGCGCCTGCGCGCCCAAGGTTTTCATCAAGTATCCGCCGATTCCGATATTTGTGTCGGCAACATCCGCTTTCACCCTGCCCGCCACGTTCTGGCCGGATTTGTATCCCAAATCGATTTCATCAAAGCTGCTGTCGGAAACATGCGACACGCGGCCGGCCAGCCCCAGAATCAAAGTTTCCGATTCCTGCCAGTCAAACCCGCCGTGAATGCTGAACCGGTCGCCGCTGATTTTCTTGTTGTCGGAAATAGACTGATTGAATTTTCCAAAATCCGCGTCCAGCCAGACTTTATTTAAATTGCGGTTGCGGTTCCAAATAAACTCGTCAATCATGAGGCTTTCAAAGTCGCGAAAATTCGCATGCTCGTTCAAGGCGATGCTTCCGATAATTTGCTCTATCTCGCGCGGCTGGAACAGGCGGCTGAAACGCGCCAATCCCGCGCCGTCCTGATCCAGGACATATTGCTCCATGCGATCGTAAAGCTCCTTGGCCAATTCCTGCATATTGCTGTTTTCAAAAACCAGCGGAATCACTTCTATCGGCGTGCGGTTATAGAATCCGGTCTGATGCAACTTGCCGTCAATCAAGTCATCTAACGCGCCCGCCGTAGAATATTCCCCGTCGGTATGGTCTTCCTCGCGGCCGACAATGGGCTGGATTTTAAACACTTCGACCGGCCCGCCGAAACGCGGGTCAAAAACAATATAAAGGCTGTCCGCCTCGCCGTCGCCATCTGCGTCGCGCATGGATATGTATGCCGGCAAATCGTCATCGTCGCTGCTGCCGTTTCCGATTGAATCAAGATAATTATAGCAAACAGTGCCCGCAGCATTGCAGAATCGAACCGATGCGTTGCGTATTTTCTTGCCGTTTTCCTCCACGCCTCCATCGGCATGCAGCAGCCAGATTGCGGTTCCCTGGTCTACGATATCAAAGATGTCAATGCCTATCTGGGATTCTTCCAAAGCGCCGATAGTCGCCGTATCCCAATCATACAGCATATTAGGATTGCTTTCCGATATATTTGATATGAACTTGCCATTGATGGAAATCAATGGTTCTGCATTTACTCCGTTTATAATTTTGCCCAAATTACCGTCATCGGCCAGGCTTACTGTGGAATAATAATTATAAGGACTTGTCGCGCGCGGCAAAATCGCGGCATGCAGCATGCTGCTGTCATCAAATATATAATTTCCGCCTATCGACATCGTTTCCAATCCGATAAATTCCACTCCGCCGGAAACATTGCCGGCTATGTTTGCGGCCAGCCAATCAGTACCTTGCGCCGCTATGCGCAAATCTGACGCGATTATATTGCCGGCTATATCCAAATCGCTGGTGTTTATCAGCATTGCTCCCGATGTCTGGCTGATGCCGGCGGCGGCGACACTGGCGGCGGTCAAAACGAAATCATCTGACCAGACATTAAGCGCGCCGCTGTCAACCGTGCCGCCGAAATTTTGCAGCAGCAGTCCGGCCAGCGAGACCGCGCCGGCGGAATTCATGCTGTCGCCATACATTGTTGCGGCGCTGCCGGCGCTGGTCGTAAAGTTGTTCAGATTCAGGCCGTTGCTTGCGGACATTTCCAAATCGCCGTAATTCGATACATCGCCCAATTTAATGTCTGCGGCGGCCAGGCTTAGATTCCCGCGATTCGCCACATCGTCCGCGTCAATCGCATTTGATGTGATTCTCACTGTCGCCGCGCTTTCAATATTAATATTTCCGGCGGAAAAATCTGATGATACCATATAATCAGCGCTGCCAGAAACCGCATCAAAATCGCCGTTTATGGTAAATTTATTCGTTGATAATTCAATGCTGTTGCTTTTCAAGTTCATCATGCCCGACGTCCCGCCCTGCGTCATATCGCCGGACACTAATATCTCGCTAACGGCTTCTATGCGGTTCGCGTATAAATTCGCATAACCGCCCGTGATATACATTGAAGACGAACTATTAAACGAATTCGACGCGACGATTTCCAACGAGCCCGCAGAAGAAGATATCGCGGACACATTTATTATTCCGCCTGATATCGTCATATCGCCGCTATTCGCCACAATACCCAAACCGACAATCTTCCCGCCGACGCTGGTCAGATTCACAGTTCCGGTATTCGTCAGTCCGGCCGTTGTAATATAATAATCCGCGCTGATATTCAGAGCTCCGCCAACAGTAATGTCATCTGAAAACGAAACATCGTTGCCCGAATCGATATTCAGCACGCCATCGACGCCGACCGCGCCGGATATTGACACAAGACTCGAAGTAATCAGGCTCAAATTATTTCCAGCGCCTATCGATATTCCGCCGGCGACGGTGATGCCTGAATTCTCGGCTGACAAAGTCAAATCATTCGTGTCTTTCACGACCAGGCCGGACAGAGGATCGCTGCCGTCGAACCATATTCCGTTTTCTATGTCTATTCCGCTGAATGCATTGGCGGTGGCGTTTATAATTTGTCCGCGCGCAATGAATTTGCCGCTGCCCGACAGGCTTCTGACATCAGCAGAAGCGACATCCAAATCAATCAGCCCGCCGTTATTCGAGACCACATTTCCGTCAACAGTCAGGTTTATCGCCAAAGAATCGCCGAATATTATGGCGCCTTTTCCATCTGCGATTACATCGCCGCCAATATTAATCAGCGCCGAATCCAGCATCACAGTTCTGGACAAGTCGTTCATAACCGCGGAAATATCGCCGTCTATGTTTATATTTCCTCCGGTGGACTTCATCTCGAACCTCGGCGAGCCGCTGGCTGCTATATTAACATTGCCGGCGCCCGATGCCGCGGTCGGGCTTAAAGTCAAATCGCCAGAAATATTTATGCTGTCGCCGGCGGTTATGCTTTTGGTGTTCGCGCTGAAATTCAGGCTGCCGCCGACCGCGCTGATGCCGCTGCCAACCGATATGGAGCCAATCAAAGAATCAAGATTTATCACGCCGCCCGCCGCATTGATTCCGCCGATGGAAACAGAGCCGCCGCTGGTATCGGAACCGCTTATCGTCGTGGTGCCGCCGTTGTTTTTCAAAGTTCCGTCAATGTCGATTTCGCGCGCGTTCACAAATATCGTTCCTGCGGCATTCGTGATATCTGATGTGATTTTTATGCTGCCGGATGCGTCATTTAAGCCTAATACTTGCAAATCTCCGTCATTCGCGATTGAATACAAATCAACTGTCTTGCCGTTCAAGACCATCGCGCCGCTGTTATTGACCGCGCCGACGACATTCAGCGCGCCTGCCGACACTATATTGGCGACGGAGTTCAGATTATTGCCGACGCCGCCTGAGATATAAATTCCGCCGGCGGAATCTGTCGCATTCATGTTCAGCTGATTTCCGGTATTCTGGACAGAAGCGGCGTTTATCGAAGTCGCTTTCAAATTCATATTCGCGGACGCATTGCCGACGCCGTTGATGATATTATTAACGCTGATCGCGCCGTTGTTTATTGTCAAAGAGAATTGACTCAGCCCATTGGAAAACAATTGCAGGAATTGATCCGCAGGCATGTTGCTGCCGAATGTCAAAGTCCCCGTTTCCCAAGAAAACACATTTGAATTCGTCATAGTGCTAAGGTCAAATCCGTATTCAAGATAAGTATCGCCAGAAACAACCGCATACAAATCACCCGAATTCACAAATGAAATGTTTGCAGCATCGCCGCCGTTCACAGTCAGGCTGGCAACATTCAAAATCATCGTTCCGGATGTGGAGTCATTTTTCATTGTACCGGCAACTGTGATGCCGCCGCCGGCCGCAGTGCAATTGCCGTTGCCGTCAATCGCGCCGCAAATATTCATCTTTGTTCCGGAATTCCAGATGCTGCCGGTGCTGGTCAGACTGGACCCCGCCAAAATATTCATTTTCCCAAGAGCATTAACATTCTGAATATCGCCTGAACTTATGGAATCTCCGGATATTGAAGACAAGCCGGAGCTGTTGCTGACAAACGATGCCATAGTCAATGCGCCGGTTGCGGAAATGTTTGTATTGCCCGAGTCATTGATTATCGCGCCCGCGTTGATAATATCCGCCGACAGCGACATATCCCCGCTTGTCGAAACTGCGCCGGTTGTCAAAGTGCTTATGTTATATATGGTTAATGTCCCCAGGTTGGAAATGCTTCCAAAGCTGGCGCTTATCGGACTGGGGTTGCCGCCCAAATTCAAAGTATAACCCGACAGAACATTCAAAGAGCCCGCGACATTGACCGCGCCGCCTGAAAGAATTGTGAACGGGGAATCGACGCCGCTTTCCACATACAGCTGGCCGCTGTCATCGCCGCTGTAATTCAAACCTATATATATATTTTCGGACACGGTTATTCCGTTGGCGCCAACCACTATGCCTTTTCCAGATTCCACAACGACGGAATCCGCAGTCGTGTCTAATCCGGTCAAGCTGCCGTCTGCGCCGACGGCATTGCCCGTGCCGGGATTATAATAGACAGGTGCCGCGCCCGACACAAACGGCATGCAGACCAACAGAAAAAATGCTAGTTTTTTTATCATATTCGTGCTTACATTATATCACAAAAAAAGTGTCAACAAAAGCGCCTAAATATGATTAGGTTCTCAATATCTGCAAGAAAGGAGAAAAATCTATGTTTTTAGTCAAAAATATACACGCAAGACAAATTATCGACAGCCGCGGCAATCCTACAATCGAATGCGACATTGAATTGTCCGGCGGCGCAATCGGGCGCGCCGCCGTGCCGTCTGGCGCATCCACCGGCAGCTTTGAAGCGCATGAGCTGCGCGACGGCGAATCGGCGTTCATGGGCCGCGGCGTCATGCGCGCCGTGCGAAATGTGAACGAAATTATCGCCCCCGCCCTTGCCGGCATGGATGCATCGGACCAATCCGCGATTGATAATAAAATGCTGGAACTTGACGGAACCGCAAACAAAGAAAAACTCGGCGCGAACGCGATACTGTCGGTATCGCTGGCGGCCGCGCATGCCGTCGCCAGACAGAAAAATATCCCGTTGTATGAATACCTGCGCGAAATTTATCTCTTGCCTCTTAATTCTTACTTGCTTCCCCGCCCCATGATGAACATAATCAACGGCGGCGCGCACGCCGATAACGGCTTGGACATTCAGGAGTTCATGATTATTCCCAACGGCGCGTCATCAATCGCCCAGGCAATCCAAATGGGCGCCGAAGTCTTCCACAACCTGAAATCTATCTTGAAGAAATCCGGGCATTCGACAAATGTCGGCGATGAAGGCGGATTCGCGCCTAATTTCAGCGCCAGCGTCCAAGCATTGGACACAATTATGGCGGCAATCGCGGCGGCCGGATACCGGGCAGGCGCGCAAATATCCATCGGGCTGGATGTCGCGTCCACGGAATTTTACAAAGACGGATTATATGAATTTGAAGGCGGCAAATTGTCATCTGAGCAAATGATTGAATTCTATGAAGACCTTATTGCGAAATATCCGATTATTTCCATCGAAGACGGAATGGCCGAAGAAGACTGGCCGGGCTGGAAGCTGCTGACGGAGAAAATCGGCGGAAAATGCCAGCTGGTCGGCGATGACTTGTTCGTAACAAACCCGACCCGCCTGAAAAAAGGCATTGACGCGCATGTAGCGAATGCGATACTAATCAAAGTGAATCAAATCGGCAGCTTGACTGAAACATTGGCGGCGATAAAGATGGCCCAGGACGCGAAATACGGTGTGATAATATCGCACCGCAGCGGCGAAACCGAAGACACTACGATTGCGGATTTGGCCGTCGCGACAAACGCGGGGCAAATCAAGACCGGTTCAATGTCGCGCACAGACCGCGTCGCGAAATACAACCAGCTGCTGCGGATTGAGGAAGAGCTGGGGACAGACGCAAAATATGACGGTATTCAGTAGTCTGTATACAGCATGCTGACTGATGACTATTTGTTTATTAATCTTAAAATACCTTTTATGCATCGCGATTATCATCGGGGTTGTGCTGACGCCGGCGTATTTGGCGCGCGTCAACGGCAAAAAAGCATACGACATGATGCTGGTTCGGATATCCAGCTGGCTGTTAGGCTGGACGGGAATCGGCTGGCTTTTCGCATTGTTTTGGAGCGTGAAGAAATAATAATCAACCCACAGTCGGCTCCTCAGTCTTAGTCCCCATTTATCAACAGGGACTAAGACCGAGCTTGGACATGCCCCTCTTGGTAAAGGGGGACAATCCAAGGCTGAATTCTTGCGCCAGGTTTTGAGCTTGGGCATGCCCCTCTTGATAAAGAGGGGAGAAAAGCTGGGAGCTTGCGCCAACAAGCGACCCAAGCTTTTCGGGGAGATTTCTTTTTAATTAACAACTATTACCCAGAAATCCAGAATATAATTATTAATACCAATCTTCAACCACAAATCCCCCAAGAAATTGTAAACGGCGGAGCCGTTAACAATTTCTGTCCCCCTTTACCAAGAGGGACAATTTCTCAATTGACAACAGTCTGAAAACAGCGCATAATATGGCCATAAAAGTTCTATAAACTATGCCTAATCTAAACCACCGTTTATTTTCGGCATTTTTTTATTTTTAAAAATCCATGATTTCTGCGACATTTTGAACCCCCCGATATGCCTAATCCAAAGGGTGGTTTGTTATGTACAATCTTGGCTGTTGCGGTGTCGGTTAGTACAGCAGACGGCGCAACAGGTTATGCGTGTTATCCTTCAACGCCAACAAGTCCGACTTCGTGCAGTAGTTCTGCATCCATCTTCTATACAGGCGGCTGGGCTGTTTTTGGCTGCACTGGCAGCAATGTCAGATTATTTTACGGCGCCAGCGGCTGTTCAGATACTTATGGAACTTATGCTGTTGCGGGCAGTCCAACATTTAGTGATAGCGGCGGACAGTATTGCTGGTGCAAAATGTACGGGACAGACTTGGGTTCTGTATCGGGTTCGTGGGTCTTCTACAACGACTACAGCTACGCGTCTGATTGCGCGGACTATTGCGCTGACTACTGCGCGAACTACGCCAGGGACGCTTCCGGCTATCGGTCGGCACTGTTTTCTAATTAAAAATGGGGGGACAAATCCGAGCACGGGACATGCCCCTCTTGGTAAAGAAGTGGAATCCGAGCTTGGGTTAAGCCCCTCTTGATAAAGAGGGGAGAAAAGCTTGGCGGCTTTGCCGCCCCAGCTTTTCGGGGAGATTTATGGTTAATCATAAGAAAGATTAATTTACATTTTTTAACTAACAATTAATAACTACCAACCCCTAACCAGAAATCCCCCAAGAGTTGCTAGCTTCGCCTATGGCTCAGCAAGCCAACTCTGTCCCCCTTTACCAAGGGGGACAAGCCAAGCGCGTGGGTTAAGCCCCTCTTGATAAAGAGGGACAGAGTTTATTGGCGAGCATGGCGAGCCTAGAAACTCTTGGGGGATTTGTGGTTGATGGTTGCCTGACGACTGTGGATTAATTACTATCTGTTTGTTTCTTTGACAAAAAATATTCCATCAGCCGGCTTGCGCTGCGATGTCTTTTGCAATCAGCCTGGCGGCGGAATTTGATTTTTGCCAGATTTTGCCGACACTTGCCAAATTCTCTATCATTTTCTTGCGGGCCGGCGCGGAAGATAATCTTTTTACCTGGCGGATTATGTTCCCCGATGTTGCGTCGCGGCCCAGCAGCTCTGGATAAATCGCCTTGCCGGATAAAATATTAACCAGCGATACAAATTTCACTTTCACAAGAAACCGCGCCAGCAGCATGGTCAGGAAATTCATTTTATAAACTATCACCGCAGGGACGCGCATTATCGCGAGCTCGGCCGACACGGTTCCGCTGGCTGCGACAGCCAGATAAGTTCTTGCATATAATTCGTATCTTTCAGATGCGGGGACGACCTCTGCACACACAGGCCATGTTTTGATTTCCCGCATGATGTGGTCTTTCGTGGTCTCCACGACGGGGATATAAAATCTGTATTCGCGGCCGCCAGATTTCAAATTGCACAAAAGCCGCGCGACCTGCTTGAACAAAGGCATCAGTTTTTTGACTTCTGACATTCTGCTGCCCGGAATCAGGCTGATGATTTTTTCTTTGCTTTTTCGCTCTTTGCGGACTGGCAGCCCGTCCGCAATCGGATGCCCGACCGCGACGGCGGGCAATCCGTATTTGGTAAAATAAGGCTTTTCAAAATCAAAAAATACATACAGCCTGTCAAAAATCTTTGCGAACTTTTTAGCCCGCCACGCCCCCCATGCCCATACCTGCGGCGCGACCAGATGATAGAAAAGAGGTTTTAGGCCGGGGCGGTTCTTAAAGCTTCTCACCTTTCCGACGACCCGTTTTGCAAATCCCGGGCTGTCAATCGTCAGCACGATGTCGGGTTTTTCCCTGACGATTGCGCCGGCGGCCTGACGTATCCGCCTTGTCAAAGCGCGCGCATGCGCCAGGACCTCGAACAAACCCATGACCGCCAGTTCGGAAATCGGAAAAATCGGCCGCAGGCCTGCGGCGCGCATATTCTCGCCGCCAATGCCGGAGAACTCTGCATCCGGCATTTCGCGCATTATTTTTGCGCCCAGGATATCGCCGGACACTTCGCCGGCGATGATGAAGATTTTAATCTTTTTTTTCTGCATTCGGCTTAAAGAACATATTGGGGGTTAATCCGCGCTTTGAGCGGTTTTCAATAAAATCAATCGCGTCCATCGCGTACTTGTTATTTTTAACATCTTTCCTGATTTTTTTCAGACGATCCGCAACGGAATTTTCCTGATTTTTCGCAAACACCGCCGAATAGACGAGATGTATGGCGCGCAGGTCTTCGTCGGCAAATCCATAGCGCTGCAATCCTATGCGGTTGATAGTCCTGTAAACCGCGCGCGGCGTCCCGTCGTATATCGCATAGGGCACAACATCATTCGCCAGTCCCGACATTCCGCCTATGAACGCATGGCGGCCGATTCGGACAAATTGCAGAACCATGCAGCCGGCGGAAATAATCA
>JAITJD010000024.1 GCA_031279085.1 Rickettsiales bacterium
TTCCTTTCTTTGTGTTATTTAGTTTCGGAACTTGATAGGGGCATGTTTTCGCATGCCTTTAACGGAGCTTTACCTCTTGTAGCCATTCCAAAAAATATTGTACATAAAATTCAGCAAAAATACAATGCAATTTAATCGATTAAATCTGAATGCCACCCCAATGCCATAGGCGCGCAAGCCTTGCGCGCTGCGGGCGATGTGATATTTTCTTAAAGCGCGTGATTAAAATAAAGATATGTTATAACCTATAAAAATTTCTGTCGGAATCAAAGCATATATCTTGATTGCCAATATTAAAATTATGACCGCTGAAATTTATTATTTATGAAAATAATGTCGGGGCAGAAAGTGTCGCGGGTAATTTTGCGCATACATAAAACCTCTTGAAAAATGAAAATACTTGTGTATAATTCGCCTTGCGCCGGTTTAGCTCAGCTGGTAGAGCATCTGATTTGTAATCAGAGGGTCGTTGGTTCAAGTCCGACAACCGGCACCAGACTTTAACTAACAGCTATTAACAAAAAATCCCCCAAGGTTTTCCGAGCAAGCTTGCTTGCCGGAAAAGCGGGGAGATTTTTGGTTTAATTATAAGAACATATTATCTGTTTCATTTTTATAACTGATATCCAACAACTAAATTAAAAGATGCTTTCATCTTGATTTTTCAGAATGTTCCGGCATCTTTGTCATGATATGAAAAATATCTTTTTCGGCGGCGTCGGGATTTATACCGATTGAATTTTGTACGACGGACATCAGATGAATGACTTTTGCAAATGTTGTTTCGGCTTCTTCCACCCGTTTCAAAATAAAATCCTTTTTGGCGCAATCCTTTACAAAATCAAACATATCCTTTCTTACCTTTTCGCTTATCGAATCCATCAAGTTCATGCCGCCATGAACAAAGCAGTCCGAAAACATGCCGTCCAGCAGCGCGTCATAGCCGACAATCTTCGCCCCGCCGGCTTTGCCATAGTTTTTCAAGGCATGAAGCTTGTCGCGCAAATCTATCTCAAACCTTCTGGCTGTCAGCTGGTGTTTCAGGTAAAAATCCTTGCTCTCTTTTGCAATTGCGATAACAGTTCGCATCATTGAATCGGTTTCTTCTTTGGAAATCTTGTCTTTCAATTCGCGGCTTGATGCCAGAAATTCGACATATTCGCGGTACGCGCCAAAGCATGCGCGGATTTCGCCAGTATTCAGCAAATACGGCGCATTATCCAAATCAAAATCATTCCACCTGAATTCCGGATGCTTTTCAGAATATATCTTTGCGGCGCAGAGCACGGCTTCGGGAAAAGCCGCGCCCATATTTCCGGTCTTGCGATAGATTTCGCGGCCGATGACAAGGCGGTTCATAGTGCCCAGTAATTCGTAAAATATTTCGTACTGCACGATTTGCCGGGTGTCGCAGCCGCCAAGATTTTTGCGCAGCCTGTCCAGATAATGCTTGAATTCATGCCAATAGTTCAGCGGAAGTTCACGGTTCGCCGCTTCCAGAAATTTCATCTGGGCGACAGACAATCCGAACGTTTTAGACATGTCGAAATAAATCATTTTTATGCGGTTTAACTCTTCCTGAAACCCGCCGTGAATCATGCTTTGGCCGACACAAGTCTCTTTATAGTCCTGCGCGGGCACGGTGTCGATTTCCAATGTCGGCAGTCCAGAGCGCAGTTTCAGAATAGCTTCCTCGCGCTTCTTCAAGTCCGGAATACCGTAAATGGAATCTTCGTTTATTTTTTGTTTAGAGCTGTATTTTTCCACAAATGCCTGCGCAGATAAGAAATTATTAAAATTCTCATCAAATTTTTCGCGCGAATTGCATATTTCGTAAAGAGCCCGCGTTTCCTGGTTGTCGGCCTGAGCGCTTGTTTTAAGCGATGCGAAAAACGACAAGCCGGCCAATGCGAAGATTTTCATCTTTCCATTCATGCTTCGACCGTCCTTAGAATTAAAACCCCGAACAGGCGGATATCTTTCCGCACCGCGTTTCTTGTTGTTTTGACAATCGGAATTCGGCCAAACAGACTGCATGTCTTCGTGCGGAATTTCTGCGCCAGCAAGACCGAGCGAACGCCGTTCGCATCATTGTTCATCATCGCCAGGTACAATGGAAAGTTCTTGTCGCGGATAAGCTCCTTGAATTTCAGCTGGCGAAAAACCCGGCATAATGCGTCCGCGACCATCAGCTGCGTCTTGACATTCTTGTTTTTATCAAAGGTGACATCGCAAAGGTATTCAAAGTATCCGTGCGCGCCGCAAATATAATCTTTCCGCGAAACATCCGATGAATTGTAAATATCGCAGATCATGCCGACGCCGGTTATGGAATCTCTGATTTTCTTATCATCCCAGCAATCGGAGTTCAGCGATTCCGCGCGGCGGCAATAATAATAGTAAATTCCTTTGACAAACCCCAGCGATGTTCCCATCGCGCATTTGACCATGGTTTCAAAAACACAGTCTTCGTTGACCGATAAATTCGGATAGCGGATTTTGCATGCATTCAGAAAATCGCGCCGGTAGATCGCCGTATAATGATATTTGAAGTTATGGTGGGATTTTTTAAGCTCCGCCGCAGAGCGATACGGATCGAAATATTTTCTGCCATTTATGTCAATCACGCACAGCTGGCCGCATGCGGCATGCGCGCCGGTCTTGTCGGCATGCCGCGACAGGGTTTCATAAAAATCAAAGTCGCAGAAATCATCCGGATCCAGAAAGCCGACATATTCGCCGGTCGCCGCATCAATCCCCAGATTGCGCGAAGGGCCGACCCCGATGTTCTTTTTGTTTTCAATCAGCCGTATTCGCAAATCATTCTTTGCCCACTGGCGCAGGATTTCCCGCGTTCCGTCAGTCGACTTGTCGTCGATGCATATTATCTCGATATCGTTCAGCGACTGATTGACCAAGCTGCGCATCGCGCGGCTTAGATACGGCGCGACATTAAAGCATGGAACGACAATTGACAGCTTCATCCGAACACCTTCATGAAAAGCCAGAAAATGACGCGGCGGACAAACGGCATATACTTCAGCGGCAGCGCGCGCGTGCCGAACACCGGTCGAAGAACCGCGGCCGCCTGGCGCATCAGGCGTCCCGACATCAGCGATTTGCAGACCGTCTCCGTCATGATCAAATCAAGAAATTTAGAATAGAAATACTTATGGAACGCAGGCTGATAATACGCGTCCATAATCTTGCGCATACGCAGCAAAGTCGGCGTCGCGTACGCAAAATATTTTTGATTGAATGCGGCGTTCGATACGGCCGTTTTTGACAGCCTGTGAAAAACCACCATGGCGCGCGATTCGCAAATTCGCGCGGCGCGCGGAATAAGCTCGAACATAAAACAGGTGTCTTCGCCCGGATAAAGCGCTTCGTCAAAACGCAAGCTGCCGATAAGGTCGCGGCGAAACAGGCGGCGCCACACCCACACGAACCTGTGCGTTTCGCCAAGCATGCTCATTTTTATGATATCTTCGCACGAATTGGAGAAAAAAATAAATTGAGGATTCGCAGGCTCAGGCGCCGCCGCCGGCATCGGCTTGAAATCGTCAAACACCCGCACGCCGCCGCCGCCCACAATATCCGCATTGTTCTGAACGCCCAGGCTGTAAAGCGTATCCAGCGCGCCCGGGCACGCGCAGTCGTCGGAATCCAGAAAAAATATCCATTCGCCCCGCGCCATATCCAGCCCAACATTGCGCGCCGCGCTGACGCCGCGGTTTTCTTGAAACACCGTTCGAAAACGTTTGTCCCGCCTTGCGAACTGTCGAATGATTTTTTTTGAATCATCCGTGCTGCCGTCGTCAACCACAATGCATTCCAAGTCCGTGAAAGACTGGGACGCCACACTGTCCAGACAATCATGCAGATAATCGGCATTGTTGTAATTCGCGATGATGACGGATATTTTCGGATTCATTTATTTTTTCGCATAAACTTGAACCAAGGCATTTTTTTATAAACTTTTTCACCGCCGCCGAAAGGGCCCATGCTGGCGCCGGCATTCCGCCAGAGAAATTCTTCTGCTAATCGCTCTATTTTCTTCGTCATGAATAAAAGCAGTTGCTGGAAAAAAGATAGCTGCCGGTTGCGTCGCTGAGCAGCGAATTTGCCGGAATATAGCAGTTTATTATACTTGTACTTCCTGCGGCGCCGGTTGCCGGGGGATTGTTGGGACAGATTGTGCAAGTGTATGCATTGGAACCGTATTCATTTTTGTAATATCCGGCGTCTGTGCAGGAACAGTTGAAAAACATCTGCTGACGGTTGTCGGGATTCGGCGAACACCATAAAGAACTGGATATGGATGTGTCGATATAACATCTTCTGTTCCCGGTAAAACCGGTGCCGCATGGCATGTTATTGCAATTCTGGCAAGCAGTCATTTCGGCGCTGCTTAGGCATAAGCATGATTTGAAGTTGCCAGTAAAATCATGGGGAGCTACAAGTCGTGTTTCGCCGCAAGACGCGCAAAATCTATTGCAATCTGAACTGATGTTTCCTGTTGTATTAAATGTGTATCCGCAAGCAGTTATAGTAGATTGTACATCCCATTCATGGAATGCATAGGCGCCGTATTCCCAATTGAATAACATTATCATTATTGAAAACAGTATCTTTTTTATAATTTTCATTCGTTTCCTCTGCATATATTAATCGGTGGTTTGGATTGGGCATAGTTCAGGTATTTTTTTTAATTGACAACAGTTTGAAAACAGTTCAAAATATAAAAATAAAGTTTCTATAAACTATGCCTAATCCAAACCACCCTTTATTTTCGGCGGTTTTTTATTTCTAAAAATCCTTGATTTCTGAGACATTTTGATCCCCCCGATATGCCTAATCCAAAGGGTGGTTTCTTGCCTCGGCTGTTCGCCGCCGCCAACATTGCAAAACATAAACTTCGATTGGTTTTTCTTGGTCTTTTGGCATTAGGCTCTTTAAAATGCGGCTCCGCATTGGCTCAAAATAAAACGCAAATTTCCACTGCATCCGCATTTAAGAAAATACCAGAATATAAAAATTGGCCGGACACGCGGGAGTTCATGGAACAAATTCAAAAAAACGATTCAAATGTCAGATTTGATACCGTTTATTTTTCAAACTTTGAAGACCTATTGACCATGCCTGGCGGCAGATACAACGAAAAGACCAAAAACATTATCATTCCCGTGCTTTTCGCGCGCAATGTTTCCAAAAATGAGATTGGCAGGTATCTTCAAAGGCTGGCGGAAAATCTCAGAATAAAAATCCCTATAAACTATTCGCACGAAAAGAATCACGAGCACGACGACAATATATCAGATCTGTTGGGGCTGACCGTTGAGGACATCGCGCTGGTGTCGGATTTTTATAAAGAGCTGTCAAGCAAAATGCTGGAAATGCTGATTCGCGGCCGAATGGTTCATAACGGCGTAAACATTAAAGAAGCTTTTTCCGGCGTCCAGATGCTAGGCATCACGGTATCGGACGGACGCGGCTATCGATATTTTCCGCCTGAGCGCGAGAACGTCTATGCCAAATGGCTGAATAAAAAACAAACATCGCTAGGAGCGGACTATTCTCCCGAAGAAATAAATGTCATTGCGAGTTGCGCGCTGGATTATATTTCAGACAACTATGAAACATATGTCATGCAGGGGTGCCATTTGCTGCCGCAGCGGCTAACTAGAATCGTGGCAAAGTATGACGAATGCGGCCATGTGCCAGCGCGAGTTATGCGGGTGGAAGACATTGCTAGCAAATATCTTTCGTTTGATGACGTGGATTTTTCGCAAATGTTTGATAAAAAGACGCGCTCTCGAATAAATATCCTATCAAATCGCATGGCAAGAGATATCCAGAAAGGCGCGGCAAAAGACAACAAGGAATATTTTGCCGCGATTAGCCGACGGGTGGAGGATTTATCGAAAGTCTTTCGAGATCAAGTGTTATCCGGCATATCCGATACAACATTAGTCAAGGCGGCGATATTTGCGCGGACAAAGGAAAACTATTGAATAACAAAAATGTGGCGGATAAATAAATTCTTTTTTGTTTTTATGCTGGCATCAACAGCCGTCTGCAATGCATACGGCGCCGGAGACAGCGGAGGTGATTGCGGCGAATCCGATCCTGAATGCCATTGCGGAGATCATGGATTTACGCCCGGGGATAATTGCACCATTAATGACGGTCTTTACGGCACTTGGGCCGAGTGCGGCCTCACAAGCACTTGCGAGGTTGTAGCCTGCCCTACATGTCGATGCCTGCCTTATGGTTCTGCGAGTTGTAATTGCAGCAGTGATACTGATGGATACAGAAATTGTTCAACTACATACGGAGCCTGGTCAAGCTATGATGCGACGCACGAAAGAAGAAGCTATCAATACTACAACTGGGGCGAATGCGCATGCAAATCCACTTATCAATATGCCTGTAAATCCGGTTATTACGGCGCCGTATCATCCAACCCTGCATCAGTTTGCACCGCATGCCCGTGCATGACAGATGTCGGCGGGGTCAGCCGCTGCGGGACAAACACGGCGGGCAGCAACACTGCATTGGGAACCTGCATGATGGGCACGCAATATGAATTTAACGACGGTATCGGACGGTATGCGTTCGAAAGCGCTTGTCCCGCATCATAAAGGTCAAGGTGAAACAGGGAAATAAACAAAAGGGTGTTTTTCAACACCCTTTTTCAAACGATCAGATTTTTCCGACCAATTCCAAAGACGGCTTCAAAGTGCTTTTGCCGTCCGTCCATTTTGCCGGACATACTTCGCCGGGGTGAGCCTCCACATACTGGGCGGCTTTGATTTTTCTCAACAGCTCGCTGGCGTCGCTGCCGACGCTGCCGTCATTCAGCTCTATGATTTTGATTTCTCCTTTGGGATTTATTACAAATGTGCCGCGTTCGGTCAAGCCATCGGACTCGATCATGACATCGAAATTGCGGGAAATCGCGCCCGTCGGATCGCCCACCATAAAGTATTGAATCTTTTTAATCGTTTCAGAGCTGCCATGCCAGGCCATGTGCGTGAAATGCGTGTCGGTGGACACGGAATATATTTCCACGCCGATTTTTTTAAATTCGTCGTAATTGTCCGCCAGATCGCCAAGCTCGGTTGGGCAGACGAATGTAAAGTCGGCCGGATAAAAGAAAACAACCGACCATTTGCCTTGCAGGTCGGCTTCGGTTATTTCCACAAATTTTCCATTGGCATACGCGGTTGCTTTGAACGGCTTGATTACAGTATTCAGCAAAGACATTTTACTCCTCCATTGTTATTATGTTAATTTTGACTTGTTAGCACGTGCTTCGCGCTTGTACAAGAAAATACTTTTATTCTATTTTGATTTTTATTTATTGCAAACAGAACCATTAGAGCAAAATAAAATCGGGGCAAATATGCCGATTATTTTTCTTTGCTTTCTTTTTTCTCTTCCGCGCGCGCGGCGGTTTCTATTTGCAGCAACTGGTTTTCCAATGCGGTCCGCTCAGAGCTTTTATATCCGGTTTCCGGCTCTTTTGCCGAATCGGCGACCGTGTCGGGCTTGTGCTCGCCCAGGTCGATTTTATCCGGCTTTATCGCCGGATTTATCAGATTGTTGTAAATGTCTATCGCTTCCCTTGTGCCGGTCATGTCGCGTTCCAGCAATTTGTTCTCGCCCGGTATAAACCATTCCTCTATTTTCACTGCGGTCAGCTGCATAACGGGCCTGGTTCGCGCCGCCATTACAAAGTCCGGCAAAATTTGCGCGTCCGAATAATACCACAGCACCGCCCAATACACCAAACCCATCAGAATTATGCCGCGTATGATGCCGAATATCACGCCCAGAGTATGGTCGGTTATTTTCATCATGCTTTCTTGGATTCTGTCGCGCAGCTTTTGATTGAACAATCCGAACACGACCAGAATTACAAAAAACACTATAAAATAAGAAGACGCCAATGTGCCTATGGTCGATTCCGGCAGCTTGAACCAATGCTGCAGCAAAACGTCCAGCATAGGAGAAACAAACCTTGCGGCAATCGCGGCGATAATCCAAGAAATCGTCGCCACAGTTTCATACACTCCGCCGCGAATCGTCGCCCACACAGTGGACGCCAAAACCACCGCGATATAAATGTAATCCAGAATCGTAAGGTCAAACATCCGCGCGCCTCCGCAAGCCAAGACGACGCAGAACCGGATTTCCGGTTCTGCTATTGGCAGGCTATTTTAATTTTTGTTTTTTTTCCTTAAAAGAATCGCGCCCAGCGCCAGAACCAAAACTATCAGCAATCCATAGAAATACAAGGATTTATCCGCGCTGTTTTTTTTGGGGGCGTCCGCCGCGCGCTCTACCAGCGCATTTTCGCGGTCTTTATGCTCCGACTTGTATTTTTGAGCGTCCGATTCCATTGATTTGCGAACATCTGCGGCAGCTGCCTTTTGCTTGTCCGACAAGCCTGCCTCAGCCGCGCCGCGAAGTTCGTCTTTCATAAAATCGGCATAGCCCTGAAAACACTTTTCTCCGATCACTATCACCGGAACGCCGCCCGATTCATACTTGCATTTCATCAAGACATTCTGAAAAGCGGGCAGATTTTTTTCTTCCATGACATTCACGGCTTCCGCTGTGATGGATGGGTATTCATAAACCAATTCGCCGGCGATGAATGCGCGCGCATTATGGCAATGCGGGCAAGTCGGCGAATAGTACAAAGTCAAATCCGCCGCGCGCGCGGCAAAAATCGCCATTGCAAAGCACAATCCGCAAAAAATAATCTTCTTCATAGTTTTTTCTCCTTTTCCGCCGAATTATAGAAAATCGGCGGCGCCACGGCAAGACAATTTTTTCAAAAAGCGCGGCCGAACTATATTGACCTGCGAATATTTTATGCTAGGCTGCCGACTGTTAAAAGAAAAATTAAAGGAGAGCAAAATGTTTTCACTTGAACAATTTCCGTTGAATTTCGCGCCGGACGCCTTGGCGCCATACATGTCGGCCGATACTATAAATTATCACCATGGCAAGCATCTGGACGCTTATATCAAAAACTTGAACGGCCTGATTGCCGGAAATGATTATGAAAAATTGTCTTTGCAGGAAATCATAACAAAGTCATCTAATGATGATTCCGCGAAGAAAATATTCAATAATGCCGCGCAGGTTTTCAATCATGATTTCTTTTTCAGCATGCTGGCCAAAGACAGCGGCGCAGCTTTTCCAAAAAAGATAGCGGAGGCTTTCGGCTCAAAAGAAAAATTCATGGAAGAATTCAAAACGTCCGCTCTGGCTGTTTTTGGCAGCGGCTGGACATGGCTGGCCGATGACGGCGGAAAGCTGAAAATAATCTCGACCGCGAATGCGGACACGCCCGTTGCGCATGGAATCCGGCCGATACTCAGCCTGGATGTGTGGGAGCACGCCTATTACCTGGACCATCAGAACCGTCGCGCTGACTTTATCGACGCATTCCTTAACCACTTGGTCGATTGGAGCAAGGTTGAGGAAAAGTCAATAGTCGGATAAGTTCCCTATGCGGGGCTGGCGCAAGCTTGGTCTTAGTCCCCCTTTACCAACAGATTGCTCACTTTATATTGACAGGATAATATAGATTCTGATATGATAACTCTGCAAAGGAGAACTTATGTCAGTAAAAATTCCATCAAATCAAACTAAATGCGTGCATTGCGGCAATATCCATTTTGTTAAAAATG
>JAITJD010000025.1 GCA_031279085.1 Rickettsiales bacterium
GCGAGATTTAATAGAAAGAGCAAGAGATATAGTAAAGAGTTGGATATGCTGAACGCAACCCTAGGCTTGTTTTTTGATAGAAAGCGATATTATAAATTCCCATCAATATAAAGTGAGCAATCTGTTTACCAAGGGGGACAGAGTTGGCTTGCTGAGCCGTAGGCGAAGCTAGCAACTCTTGGGGGATTTGTGGTTGAAGATTGGTATTAATAAAATTTATGGTTTATACGAAGGATTTATTCTTAATAATAAAAAAACAAATAATCTTCTATTATAAACAAAAAAGGAAGAAGAAATATTCTCTTACTACTCAAACAAAAATCTCCCCGTTTTTCCGGCAAGCAAGCTTGCTCGGAAAACCTCCCCTCTTTATCAAGAGGGGCGTGCCCAAGCTCGACATTTATCCACCTTGGTAAATTGTTATCACCTCGTATCATAACGAAGACGAAATTACTTAAAGAAAAATGCTTGAATATTTATCTGATAATTCTGCGAAATGTGCCGGTGCGACGTATGCTCGACCCGCGGCTGCCAATAGAAGTTTCCCCGGGCTTTACGCAAACCCATTCTCCATCGCGCAGCAATGCTGTTTCGCCGCTGGGACAATTAGCCTGCTCTAAACGCCATGAAAAGCAATTGCCTTTTTGATAAGAAATATATGTCGCGTTGTCATCTCCCCCGCGGGTGTACGCGCCATATTCGGGATTCCATATTCCGGCAGGATCGCCCGAGCACCATTTTCTATCGCCAAAGCATTCCGCGCAATTGTTTTCCGCATCGCATAGCCTGACAGTCGCGGAGTCCGCCTTGTATCCGCTGGCCGCCGTATTTCCGCTTCCCATTGATTTGCCTGTTTCCAAATCGCGGCACCACAGCTTTTGGCACTCAAATGTATTCACCCCGTCTGTCTTTTTTGAGCTTGAATCCAAAATATACCCCTGGCCACAGGACAAAAACTTCTCGCCCGCAGCATGCGCGCCGACCGCTGTGAAAAGAAATAAGAAAATAAATACTTTTTTCATGCTTTGATTATATCACATTTTATAAGCCTATTCAATTGCTACCTGCCGGTCAATTTTACTGGCCTAATCCGGCGGGTTTGAACCTGCCGACATTATTGAACAATTCCTGCAATGCGTTCAATTCTATCGCGGCGGGGATTTCGGTTTCTCCGTCGGCCGGCTCTATTTCTGGCAAATCGGCATCATGCAGGATTTTTGTCTGCATTATTTTACCGGCTCCGTCGTTCCAAGCCAGCAGGACTGTCTTGTTGTCATAAGTCAGCGGCAGCGGCCCGCGATAATTTTCGTCCGCGCCGTAATAAATCCAGACCGGAGTTCCGTAAATGGTTTTGACCTGGGGGCTGCCGAATTTTTCTTCCAGCTGAGCCGTGGTTTTTAGCGATGCAACTTCGCTTTCCAAATTTTCCGGAAAAACATAGCCGCGATGCTTGGTCTGGAAAGTGCATGCGCACACCAAAAGGCAAAGAGCAAAAATCAGATGGATTTTCTTCATGTCTTAAATATTGTCATTTTGGCGCGCAGTTTGCAAGAGCTAAAAAAATTCAAAGCCCCGCCGCGCCGAATCATATTCAACCCTCGTTTGCCTTTGGGCTGTTGCGAATCATCGAAAATGATGCGATATGTTTTTTCAGCTCGCGCCGGTATTCGTTATTGGAAACAGCGCGCTCCACCAGTCCCGCGAACTTTGTCGGATTCATCGCCTGCGCCGACTTGAACCGGCCTTCGGATTTCAGAAATTCTCTGAATATTTCCGCTGCATTGTCGCCGGCCGAGCTGTCCATAATCAGCGGATTCGCGCCCTGCTCTATCAAGTCCGGATTGAATCGGTACAACGGCCACGCGCCCGTCTGAACCATTTGAATTTGATGCTCGACACTGTTTCTTAAATCATATCCGTGCGCGATGCAGGGCGCGTATGCCAATATTATGGACGGCCCGTTAAAGCTTTCCGCTTCGCGGAATGCCTTGACAGCCTGAGCCTGGTTTGCGCCCATCGAAATTTGCGCGACATAAGCGCCGCTCATCATGGCGATCAGCCCCAGGTCTTTTTTGGCGTGCTCTTTGCCGCCGATTGAAAATTTCATGCTGGCGCCGAACGGCGTGGACTTGGATTGCTGGCCGCCTGTGTTGGAATATCCTTCGGTATCCAAAACCAGAATGTTAACATTTTCGCCGCTGTGCAGTATATGATCCAGCCCGCCGTATCCGATGTCATACGCCCAGCCGTCGCCGCCGATAATCCAAACGGACTTGTCGACAATATTGCCCAGCAAGCTTTCCGCCAAGCGCGCGCGCGGATTTTTCATCGCGCCGATCTTTTCTCGCAGAGTTTTTGCATTTTCGCGTTGGCGCGAAATATCAGTTTCGTCAAACAATGCCTCAACATTGCTTATTTCCAACTCAAACAACAAGCCTTTCAAAGCGGCTTTTTTCTGATTCAAGGCGAT
The DNA here is from genome assembly GCA_031279085.1 of Rickettsiales bacterium. Classification (GTDB taxonomy): domain Bacteria; phylum Pseudomonadota; class Alphaproteobacteria; order Rs-D84; family Rs-D84; genus JAITJD01. The sequence goes on from JAITJD010000025.1 coordinate 2,471, forward strand.
TCGCATGCCCAACCCGTATTCCGCATTGTCTTCAAACAAAGAATTAGACCAAGCAGGCCCGCGGCCCTCCGCATCGGCGCACCAAGGCGTAGTCGGCAGATTAGCGCCGTAAATCGACGAGCAGCCGGTGGCGTTTGCGACAACCATTCTGTCGCCGAACAGATGCGCCATTAACTTTATATACGGCGTCTCGCCGCATCCCGCGCATGCGCCCGAGAATTCGAAATAATGCGGCAGCAGCTCCACATGCTTCGGAATGTTCAGGTTTAATTTTTCGCGCGGAAATTCCGGCAGCTTCACAGCCTCGTCAAAAGCGTCCTGCTGGCCGGCAGCCACGGCGTCTGCCGCAGGAATCATCGACAGAGCCTTGACCGGACAATTTCTCACGCACACAGTGCAGCCCGTGCAGTCCGCCGGCGAAATATTCAGGGTAAATTGCAAATCCGCGCCTAATTCCTGGGTTTTCATATCAGCAAAACGAATCAGCGGCTTATGCGATTCGCTTTGCGTCTTTGGCAATATATTCTGACGTATGACCGCATGCGGGCACAGCATGCTGCACTTTCCGCACTGAATGCACTTTTCCAAATCAACTGTCGCGACATATTCGGAAATCGAGCGTTTTTCATATTTTGCGGTGCCGACCGGAAATTCGCCAAAATCCCCGAATGCGGACACAGGCAGCTCATCTCCGCGCATGGCGGCGGCCTCGCCCAAGATTCCGGCAATCGCAACCGGCGCGTCTGCGGTCATTGCAGGCATAAAATCCGGCGCGAAATTTGACGGCCCCGACGGCAGCTTGAATTCGTGCAAGAACTCTGCGGCGCGGTCGACCGCCGCCCAGTTGGCTTCTACTATTTCCATGCCTTTTTTTCTGTAAGTCTTTTCAATCGCGACCTTGGCAGAGCGCGCCGCAATGGACGGGTTTATGATTTCCGTGATATTGAAAAAGTTCAGCATTATAAAAGTATTTATTCGGTTGCCCAGCCCTAATTCCGACGCCGCGCGATTCGCATCCAAGAAATAAACGTGGGCGCGGATGCGAATCAAGTGCTCCTGAACTTGGCGCGGCAAATTGGCAAAGGCTTCTTCGGGCGCGCGCGAAGTGTTTATCATGACCGACCCGCCCGGCTTTAAACCGCGAAATACATCAAACCTCTGCGCGATTGCAAAATTTGAAACAGAAATGAAATCCGCGTATTCCACCAAGTACTGCGACCGAATGCGAGCCGGCGCAAAACGCAGGTGGCTGGCGGTCAAACCGCCGGATTTTTTCGAATCATAGACCGCGTATGACTGCGGATACAAATCCGAGTTTTCACCTACGATTTTCACTATGTTCTTGACGGCGCCGACTGTTCCGTCGCTGCCGATTCCGTAAAGAATCGCGGACTTGTATCCGGCATCGTCATTGGCGAAAGCGGGGTCTGTCTTCAGCGACAAGTTCGTCAGATCGTCCGTGATTCCGACGGTGAAATTATGGCGCAGAGTCCCGCGCATCATGTTTTCATAAATCGCCTTGACATCGCGCGGCTTGAATTCTTTGCTGCCCAACCCATAACGTCCGCCGAAAACACTTGCGGTTTGAGCCTTGCGCAGAGCGCTTTGTTGCAGCGCGGACACCACATCCTGATACAGCGGCTCGCCAATGCTGCCGGGCTCTTTCGTGCGGTCAAGGACGGCGATGCTTTTCGCTGTTTTCGGCAATGCGTTCAAGAATGCAGACACAGGAAACGGCCGGTAAAGATGAACTACAATCAAGCCGGATTTAGGCGGCAGATGCGTCAAGGTCTCTTGAATCGTCTCTGTGGCGCTGCCCATTGCGACAACTATGTTTTCCGCATTCGGCGCGCCGAAGTATTCTACCAAGCCGTATTTGCGTCCGGTCAGCGCGGCGAATTCATTCATAACATCGGCGACTATATCCGGCGCCGCATCATACAGCTTGTTCGCAGCCTCACGCCCTTGGAAATAGACATCAGGATTCTGAGCCGTGCCGCGAATTGTCGGCGCATCCGGCGTCATTCCGCGATTTCGCGCCGCCAGCAGCAATTCATCCGGCACCAGCGCGTGCAAGACTTCATCATCAATCCGTTCCAGCATGGATTCTTCGTGGCTGGTGCGAAATCCGTCAAAAAAGTGCAGGAACGGCACGCGGGCGCGCAGAGTCGCCGCATGCGCGATCGCCGCCATGTCGTGCGCCTGCTGGACATTTGCCGAAGACAGCATTGCAAAGCCCGTCTGCCGCACGGACATCACATCCTGGTGATCGCCGAAAATGGACAGCGCATGCGCGGCCAGCGCGCGCGCCGCGACATGTATCACAAAGGGCGTCTGCTCGCCCGCGATTTTATACATATTCGGAATCATCAGCAGCAAGCCTTGGCTGGCCGTGAAAGTCGCGGCCATCGAGCCCATCTGCAAGGCGCCGTGCAAAGCCCCGGCGGCGCCGCCCTCGCCTTGCATTTCAACAACCTGGGGGATTGCGCCCCAAATATTTTTCTTGTGCTGAAAAGCCCATTCGTCTGCCAGCTCTCCCATTGTGCTGCTGGGCGTTATGGGATAAATCGCCATAAATTCGGAAAGTCGGTAAGCGACATCCGCCGCAGCCCAATTGCCGTCAACTATCAATTTCGACATTATTTTTCTCTTAATTAATTACATATAGGCTGAATAATAACCCAAAAAGCCCGCCGATGGCAAGAATTATAAAAAATATATGACAAATATGCTGATAGTCATGATATAGTATGTGTCATGAAAGCACCGAGAAAACCTGATTTTAACAAAGCGCGGCAAACATTTGAAAATTTTAACAAGTATGGCTTGGAATCGGGCGGCCCGCAATTTTCCGAATATTCGCCGGCGTATGCGCTGACCAACGAAGACCTGCGCATCGCCACAAAGTTCCAGAATCTGGACAATGCCCGCGTTCTGGCTGCGGCCGGCAGCGGCGATGCGCCGATTTTCTATTCATTGGCGGGCGCCAAAGATGTGCATGCTTTTGACATTTCGTTATGCTCCAAGGCCATTATGGATATAAAAACCGCCGCAATCCCTGTACTGAGCCATTTCCAGTACGGCAAGCTAATTAATGACGTTTACGGCGCGGAACATGTTTCCGCAGTTCAGAATTTTTCAGAAATACAAGCAAGCCTGCCATTAGATACGCGGGAACTCATCAGCGAAACAGACGGGCATAAAATCTTTAACAACGGACTGAGCCCGTCAAAATATAAAAAACATTTGCCGACCGAAGAGGAATATGCGGCAATGAAAAAGCTGATTTCCAAGCCATTCAAGTTTATCTGGACGGATATTTGCGAATTGCATGAACATTTGGAATTCAAGTATGATGTTATGAATCTGTCAAATATATTCGAATACATAGATGATGTCGCCAAAAAGACCGAGATTCTGGAAAACCTGAGACCGTACTTATCGTCGCGCGGCATAATATTAGTTCACACAACTTGGTTTTTCAGGGATTTTGAATTGAAAAACTATAAGCAAGTCCAAGAAAATATAAAAAACTGGGCAAGCCTGGGCATATTAAACAGTCGCGGCCAGCAGTCGATGGTATTGCATAGTCCAGAGCCGGATAGTCGCTAGTCCATAATCCTGCCCCCTTTTTTTATCAATAGGGGCTTAACCCAAGCTTTAAACTTGGCGCAAGAATTCGGTCTTGCTTTGTCCCCCTTGGTAAAGGGGGACAGAGTTTATTGGCGAGTGCAACGAGCCTAAAAACTCTTGGGGGATTTGTGGTTGAAGATTGGCACTAATAGAATTTATGATTTATACGAAGGATTTATTCTTAATAATAAAAAAACAAATAATCTTTTCTTATAGACAAAACAATCTGTATTACTGATGATTAATGACCGCGGCCGGCGCATCATTTAAAAAAAATTATTGAATTTTCAAGATTTATCATGAATCATTATCAATCATGAAACATATTCCTGTGCTTTTGGATTTCGTTTTGGAAATTCTTGGCGAAATCGCCGGAAAAACTATCGTCGACTGCACTTTTGGCGCGGGCGGATATTCCCGCGCTTTTTTAAGGCGCGGCGCGAATGTGATTGCTTTTGACCGCGACTCGTCCGTGATTCCTGAGGCCGAAAAACTGCGGGCGGAATTCGGCGCTGAAAGATTCCGATTCATAAACGTTCCGTTTTCAGAAATTTCCTCTCATATCAGCCGTTCTCCGGCGGCCATTGTTTTCGACTTTGGCGTGTCCTCCATGCAGATTGACGACGGCGCGCGCGGATTTTCTTTTCGCTTTGACGCTCCGCTGGATATGCGAATGAGCGCCTCCGGCGATTCCGCCGCAGAACTGATAGAAAATTCATCGTATGACAAGCTGGCGGAAATCCTGCGCGAATACGGCGACTTGAAAAAAGCCCGCGCGATTGCCGCCGCAATTAAAAAAAATCTGCCGAAGACTACCTTTGAATTAAAAGACTTGGTGCATAATCCAAAAGACATCGCGCCGGTTTTTCAGGCTCTGCGCATTGCGGTGAACGACGAATTGGGGGAAATTCGGCGGGCTTTGGACGATGTGTCCGGTCTGCTGGGCGCCGGCGGAATCTGCGCATGCGTCACATTCAATTCATTAGAGGACAGATTGGTAAAGCATGAATTCCGCAAATGGACGACCGCGGCCGGCGACCCGAGAATGCCGGAAACCGCCGCGCCGGAATTCAGATTGTTGAAGACGCGCCGGCCGGATGATCAAGAGCTGCAAACCAACCCGCGCGCAAGGTCGGCGCACATAAGGGCAGTCGTGAAGATTGCTGGTTAATAATCCCCAACCAGAAATCTTCAACCAAAAATCTCCCCGAAAAGCTAGGGGCGGCAAAGCCGCCAAGCTTTTCTCCCCTCTTTATCAAGAGGGGCTAAGCCCCAAGCTTGGATTAGTCCCCCCATTGGCGCGCCAGGTTTTGAGCTTGGGAGACGCCGAGGGGGGCAATTATCTATTTACTCTCGGCTTTCGACTGTTTGCTATCCGTGGATTTTGGACTCTCGGCTTTCGCCACCCTGCTAAGCGCATGCACCATATCCAGCGCGCGCTGCAACTGGTAATCCAGCGCCTCTTTTTCTTCCTCGGTTAACTCCTTGTCTTCGTCGTCGAGTTTGTTTTTCTTTTTTGCATCCTCGTTTTTCAAAGCGTTATTAAACGAAGCCTCTGAATACACGCTTTGCTTTTTTTCCAAAACTTCCACTTTGCTTTGCAGCACTTCGACATCCGGCGTTATGCCCTCGCCTTGAATCGATTTGCCAGACGGAGTGTAATATCTGGCGATCGTGATATGTATCGCGGTGCCATCGCCCAGCGGTTTTTGCTGCTGGACGCTGCCCTTGCCAAAGCTTTGGCTGCCCATCACGATTCCGCGCCCGTTGTCCTGCAAAGCGCCCGCAACAATTTCCGAAGCGGATGCCGACCCGTGGTTTATCAGCACGACAACGGGCTTTCCGTTCACCAAATCGCCAGAGGTCGCAAAGCTGCGCACGACATCGGTTTTTTTCTTGCCGCGCGTTGACACGATTTCTCCGCTGTCCAGGAAAGCGTCGGCGACATCGATCGCCGCAGTCAGATAGCCGCCCGGATTGTTGCGGACATCCAGAACATATCCGACGACCTTTTTCTTTTCCAGCTTTTCAAGCGCTTCTTTCAATTCTTTGGATGTTGTCGCGCCAAAGTCGGAAATGCGAACATAGCCGATTTTCTTATCGTCGCCTTTTTCTTCGAATTTGATTGATTTGACTTTTATTATGGCGCGTTTTAACGTCAGGGTTTTCGGTTCTTTTCCTTCTGAGACTATCGTCAGTTTTATTTTTGTGCCGGGACGCCCCTTCATTTTTTTAACAGCCTGGGTCAGGGTCAGATCAAAGACCTGCTCGCCATCAATGTGCGTGATATAGTCGCCGGCTTTTATTCCCGCGCGGCTTGCCGGAGTGTCGTCAATCGGGGAAATAACCCGAACGGCGCCCTTGTCGCTGGTTATCTGAATCCCCAGGCCGCCGAATTCGCCGTATGATTTGTCGCTGAAATCTTTAAACTCGTCGGCGGACAAGTAAGACGAATGAGGATCCAGCGCGCCCAGCATGCCATTCATCGCGCCTTCCAGCATTTTTTTCTCGTCAGCTTCTTCGACAAAATTCTCACGCGCCGCCTCAAACACCAGCGCCAGTTTTTTAAGCTCTTCATAAATCTGCGCGTCAGTCAGGTGGACGACAGGCTCTTCTTTTTTCTTTTCGGCGGCATAAAGACCGATCGGAATAATCAAAGCAAATAAAACCAGCATATTTTTAAACATCTTCCATCCTTTCATTTTCACACATTGAACAATAAAACAAAAATAAACTCATCGCAACACGATTTTTCAAATTATAAATTATTAAAAATCTTATTGACAAATAACATTAACAGTCTAGAATCTAAATTATAATGAAGAAAAGCGACATAAAATCTTATATCGAATCCAACAAAGACGACATCAACAATATTATCGCCAAAAATCTTTTGTCGAAAAATATGTACGCCGGATTTGCCAAGGCGCGGATAATGATAGAAAACCAAGTGCTGATGCCGTCAAAAAGCGGAACGCCGAACAATGTCATTCCGCTTTTGCTGAATTACACATATATTCAGAACCAGCAAAGCACTTTTGACTATATAATAAAATCACCATTCGCCGTAATAGACGGATGCGCTATCCGCGAAGTTCACTCATGTTTGTGCAAAAATACGAACATCAGGGGCGGCGCGCCGCGTTTGTTTGAATGCCAATTGGCAAAATTGAACATATATCCGCCTGATTACAATATTGCAATTCAGAAAATGAACGATGTCTATTATTATATGTCCGACGCCAATCTTGAACCTGTCGCAAAAGCCATGCGCGTTCATTTTGACATGATAGCGATCCAGCCTTTCACAGATTATAACAAACGCACGACAAGAATGATTATGAATTGGGTTCTGATGAAAAACCATTATTCTCCGATAATTTTCCACCACGTCAAGGATCGGGACAAATATTTGAAAGCAATCGCTGAAAAAGCCAAAAGCAATAACGGTGAATACGAATTATTTATGCTGAATACCATGTTGCGCACACAGAACGAATTTATAAAAGTCTTGAAAAACTCTCAGGCATTCAAGGCTCCTTAAACAGCCTGGCGGGGTCGACGGCGCGGTTTCCGCGGCGCACTTCCAGATACATTTCCGGCTTGTCCGGGTTCATGCGCCCTATGGGCTCGCCGGACAATACTTCCTGTCCGACCAGAACGTCCAATGTCCCCAGATTCGTCATGACCGTATTGTATCCGTTTTTATGAGAAATTATAACAACTTTGCCAAACCCTTTGAAGCTGTCCGCAAATTTCACAGTCCCGTCGGCGGGCGCGACCACCAGCGCGTCGCCGCGCGCGCGGATGCGCCATCCGTCCGATTCCAGCCCCAGCGCCGTTTTTTCGCCATAAGGAACAACCAGCCTGCCCCTGACCGGCGCATTCAGCTTTCTGGTGGAAAATTTTGAATCCGCCGACATTTCAGAGCTTCCGACGCCCGCAGACAATTCCGATATGCTTTTGGCGCGCGCGGACAGCTCGCGTAATTTTTTCTGCACGGAGGATTGCTGGCTTTTCAATTTTTCATTTTGCGATTCTCGCGTGCGCAGCAATTTATCCAAATCTTTTTTTTCCGCCGCATAAACCAAGGCGGTTCTGTCCAGTTTCTCTTTTTCTGTCGAGCGGGCTTTAAGCACTTCCTCCAATTCTTTGATTTGCTTTTCCGCCGCCCGCATTTCTGCGTCGAACATCTGAGAGGCGCCGGACAGCACCGCCGATGTCAGAACATATTCGCGCATATTTTCAGAATTGAAATCCGGATGCGAAGACACAAAGAGAATCGTAGCCGCCGCATCCGCAATACGGCTGCGGTTTTCTGCCAGCGATGCCGCTAATTTATCGCGCCGGCTGTCCAAATCGGATATTTTTCGCGCGACTGCGGCGCGTTCCGCCTCTAAGGAGCTGACTTTGTCGGCGGCTTTTACCAATTTTTTCTTGGTCTGCTCCACATCGCGGTCGGATGTGTTCAGCTTTTGCTCTATCAGCTTGTTTTGCTGCTCAGCCTGTTTTATCTGGGACTGTATTCGCACCAGTTCGGACGGCGCGGCAACAGCCGCGCCCGCAAGGAGCAATAAACAAGGAATAAAAAATAAGAGTTTTTTAATTTTCACGCGCACATTATAACACAAAAATTCCATAATGTGATAATAACGATTAAGAGCATACCGCTACGGCGCGGAAAACAGCGCATCGCGCGTGCACGATACATTCGTGCCATAACGTATGCAATATGAACAGTTAAACGAGCAATAGGCCAGGCATTCCGCATGCGTGTCATACGGGAAGCTGAACACCCACGCGCCCAGCACATAAATATTATCGACGCTATCGACGCGGCACCAGCAATTCAAACCGTATGTTGATTCAGATGGAACAGAACCGTTTTTTGTAGTAGTTGTAAGACACGCGGCTACACCGTTCACCTTATGACTCCCATTGTACACAGACCACGCGGTGCCCCAGTGCGGAACCTCCCAGTTTTGAGATTTTAAAGTGCTCCACGAAGGCGCGCCGCCAGCGCCTGGCGTGGACATTATCGCATTATCTACATATTCTTTTGTGGCCGCGTCCGTCGTGTCTGTCGGGGCGCCCAGGCTTGTGATTTTCGCACTGCCCATAGCTATCGCGCCCGTCATAGTCCCGCCGGCAACAGGCAGATAATCAGACCCGTTCGGTATGGTCGGCAGCTGTTCGGCGGGAACCTTGCCGTCAGCCCCTAAGGAAGCTACTCCGTCTGCAACGCCTTTCTGAGATATGGGAACCAACGCGTTTACTGCTGTTGCTATATCCGAATGACTGGCCTTGGTAGCCAGACCGCCACGAACAAAGCCTTCGGTAGCCAGAACTTTCAGCTTGGGCTCTGAGTCGCTTGATTCTTCCGCATGAACAGAGCTTATTGTTGCAATCCCCGCCACAGATACTATCGACATCATATTAGCTATAAACCGAGGATTTATTCTGGATATCATTCAAGCTCTCCCTTGCTCAACATTTCAGAGTATATGATAGAATAAAAAGGATATTTTGTTAAGAGGCGACCCGCAAGAATATACAGTTATAAACCAGAATCAGTTTTGTCAAAATATAACACATCCCGTGGAAAGGGGGCTAATATGTAAACATACTAAGATTTGGAATTATCATGAATTAGTATTTTCTAATCACATTGCGGCTAACTTTGCCCGCGCTTTTTTTAACCCGAATCCCGTGGTCAAGCCGCAGGATCCGGGTTGATAAAATTCGAACAAAACGAATTCTTTTTTACTCAATAATCTTTCTACTTGATAACCACTTTCAAGAAAGTTTTTTTGCCTTTTTGCAGCAGAATCGATTCGCCGGTCGCCGGCGACATGGTTGCCCGCGGGTCGGTGATTTTCTCGCCGGCCACAATCAGCCCGCCCTGCTCTATGGCGCGGCGCGCTTCGGATTTTGACGGCACCAGCCCCGCCGCGACGATAAGGTCGACAACGTTCATATTCCCCGCCATTTTTAATTCCGTGCTTGGGATAGCTGCGGCATTTGCGCCGCCGCCGAACAATGCCATTGCCGCCGCGACAGCTTCAACCGCCAGCTCTTCGCCATGAATCAATTTTGTGGTTTCATAAGCCATGCGTTTTTTCGCGGCAACTATGTCTGACGTGCACATCGCCACGATTTCCGGAATTGGAATATCCGTGAACAGCGACAGCAGCAGGCCAGTATTTTCATCCGGCATATTGTAGAAGTATTGATAGAAATCAAACGGCGTGGTTTTGTCGCGCGCGACCCATAATGTCCCCTTTTCGGTCTTGCCCATTTTTTTGCCGTCCACCGTCATCAGCAAAGGCGCGGTTAAGCCATAGATTTCAGATTTCCCGCCGCTTTGCCCGATGTTCATTTTTCTGAACAATTCCGTGCCGGCGACGATGTTGCCCCATTGGTCGCTGCCGCCGATTTGGAACGTGCAGCCGCGCGATTCGTTCAAGTGAATAAAATCATAAGCCTGCATGGGCATATATCCCATCTCTAAGAAAGTCAGCCCGCCGTTTTCGCGCCGACGAGAATAAGCCTCGGATGCCAGCATGGTGTTGACATTAAAATGAACGCAAACCAAGCGCATAAAATCCACATAAGTGAATTTATTAATCCATTCCGCATTATCTACGATTTCCGTATTCGGCAAGACGAACCGGCGCGCCAGAGTCTTCACTTCCTCTATATTATGCGCGACTTCTTCCTTGGTCAGCATTTTGCGCATATCGGACTTGCCGGTCGGATCGCCGACCAGCGCGGTCGCGCCGCCGATGACCAAAATGCCATTGTGGCCGGCATTTTGCAAATGCCGGAACATGCGCAGCGCGAAAAAATGCCCGATATGCAGCGAATCCGCCGTTGGATCAATTCCAAGATAAAAAGTGATTTTCCGGCTGCCGTTCAATGCGTTTTTTATCTGCTCCGGATGCGTCATGTCTTTGACGAATCCGCGCTCTTGCAGCATATCGAAAAGTTTCTGTGTCATATTTTATTCTCCAAATTATTAACGCCGCAGCTTAAAAGCTTTGCTTTTTCCTTTGTGCAAATTATCTCACAAATGCGATGATTTTGCAATTTGCAAACCATAAAAAAATCGCGCTGTCGCGCGATTTTTTATTTCAGCATCTTCGCCACTTCGTCGGCCAGATTGTCATCGCGCTTTTCTATTCCTTCGCCCAATACGTAATATGCGAAGCCCGCCAGGGTTCCGCCAGCCTCGGATACGATTTGCCTGACCGTCTTGGACGGGTCCATGACAAAAGGCTGCTCTTCCAAAACGGATTCCGCGTAGTACTTTTTTATGCGGCCTTCGACCATTTTTTCAACGACCTGCTCCGGTTTGCCGGCCGTTGCGCCGGATTCGATGAAAATTTTCTTTTCGCGTTCCGCCGCCGCCGGATTCACATCCGCAACCGTCATGAATTCGGGCTTGTTCGCAGCGATATGCATTGCGATTTTCGGACCGATTTCCGTAATTCTCGGGTCGTTTCCGTTGATGGCGACCGCAACGCCAATCTGTCCCATTCCAGGCACCAAAGCATTGTGAACATAAGTAAAGATATGATCGCCTTGAACTTTGGAAATGCGCCGCAGGTTCATATTTTCGCCGATGGTCGCGATGGTCGCGGCGACATCGTCTTTGACTGCGGTCAAAGTAGCGTCAAAATCGCCGGACAAATCCAAGGCCTTAGCGGCGACATCGGACACCAGCTTTTGAAATTTCTCATTTTTCGCGACGAAATCAGTTTCGGCATTGACTTCGACCACGCAGCCCATTCCGTCGCACTTGACGACGGTCACCAAGCCGGATGCCGCGACGCGGCCGGCCTTGCTGGCTGCTTTGACGATGCCCTTTTGACGCAGCCAGTCGGCCGCCGCCTGAACATCGCAGTCATTTTCAACCAAAGCCTTTTTGCAATCCATCATGCCCGCGCTGGTCATCTCGCGCAGGGTTTGAATAAGTTTTGTTGTAATTTCCGCCATTATCTTCTCCTTGTTTATAATCAAACATTTTATTTAACGTTAATATTCTTTCTGCCTATTAAAATAAATCGCCTTTGCGCGCACTTGCGCATCTATCGGATTTGCGCAGAACGGCCCCTGCTCGCCGCAAAAGTTTGCCGAGTATGATTTTCTGCCATCTATAAAAGCTTCATAAACGATAAAGCCGCTTTTTCTGCCGAAAATTTCGACTTTAACTTCCTCGCCGTTTTTTCTCATTATTGTTGTTTTATGCATTTTCTGCCTTTTCAGCTAATTTTTCGCGTCGTTCCGCGCGCGCTTCGGCGGCTTTGGATTTCTGACGCGCTTCTTTTTCTTTGATTTCTGTTTCATATTCTTCCGGAATATTCGGCTGCATATCGGATTCGACTTTCTTGCCCTCAACCCCGCCCAGTCTTTTTTCAATTCCGGATAAAATCGCATCCACGAACAAATCGCAGTACAGCTGTATCGCGCGCGAAGCATCGTCGTTTCCTGGGATCGGATACGAGGTCAGCTCTGGATTTGCGTTTGTATCGCAAATGGCGATTGTCGGGATATCAAGATTATTCGCCTCTCGCACGGCGTTGATTTCACGCGGCACATCGATTATAACCATCGCCTGCGGAGTTCCGTGCAAATCTAAGATTCCGCCGAAAACACTGCGAAGCTTCGACACTTCTTTCGCCATGATTCCGACTTCTTTTTTGGTCAGGCCCAATTTTTCTGCATTTTCGATATCGGCTTCCATTTTTTTCAAGCGACGTATGCTTTGTGAGACAGTCATCCAATTTGTAATCATGCCGCCCAGCCAGCGGTTATTGACATAAAATTGCCCGCAACGTTCCGCCGCATCTTTGACAATATCTTTCGCTTGATGCTTGGTAGCCACGAACAAGACTTTGCCGCCGGCGGCTGCGATTGCTTCCAACGCGACCAGCGCGCGATGCAGCAAAGGCGCGGTTTTATTCAAATTTATTATGTGTATCTTGTCTTTGACCCCGTAAACATAGGACGTCATCAGCGGATTCCAGCGGCGAGTATGATGCCCGAAGTGCACGCCGGCCTCCATTAGCTGCTTCATTGTAAATTTAGGCAATGCCATTAGTTTGCTCCTTTTCGGCCGCAAAAAACAACCAGCGAATAAGACCGGAATTTCTTTGCGTTTCTGTTATATCCTTGCCAATCGCCGACATACCCCGAAACGGGGACAGAAACCAAGCGAAAGGCTGCGTTATTCGCAACAGCTGATGCCGCGCGTAGGCTTATCTTAGAATAAGTTTTCTGAAAAATCAAGAAAAAACAGCGCAAGAAGTAAAAAAGAGGCAAGAGGCGGCGGGCTGTTTTATTTCTCTTCGCATCTTTCACCTCTTATCTTAATCTGTTTCCAAATTTGTCTTGATTCCCTTATGTTCCATAAATTTGGAAAGTGTATCGCGATGGACGCGCAGCCGTTTTGCTATTTCATACTGGCTGGTTCCACCTGTCAGTTTTGTTTTTATATAATTCTCTCTGCCGGCCAGCTTATAATCATTTTTGCTGCCCGCCGGCCGGCCTACGGATTTTCCCTCGGATTTCAGTCTGGCCAAAGCTTCCTTGGTTCGCTGCGATATCAGGTTTCTTTCTATTTCCGCAGACAGCCCGAACGCAAAGGCCAGAACTTTGCTGGTTATATCGCTTCCCAGCCTGTAATTATCCTTGATAGTCCATATTCTGGCGCCGACATCCATGCAGTGATGCAGTATGCTCATGATTTGCAAAAGATTTCGCCCCAGACGCGAAAGTTCTGAGGCAATTATCAGATCATTGGGCTGTATCTGGCGGATCAGCCTGCCCAGTTTTCTTTTTTTAAATCCCTGGTGGACGATATGGTTTCTTCAATCCACTTGTCTATGACAATACTTTCCTTTTCGCAGAATTTCTGGATTTCAAATTTCTGATTTTCCGTGTTTTGGTGGTCGGTAGAAACTCTTATGTATCCGTATATCAAAATCATCTCCTTTTATTGTGATTCTAGGCATCGCGCAGCATTCTGCGCGCCCATGGCAATGTAGCCCCCTGGCTGGCGCAGATATCTTCCAAGAACTTCCGCGTCAATGATAAAGCAATGGGCAGTCTTAACAGCTTGTCCGCGAACGGACGCGCGCAATCGTCGCAGACAGCGCGGCCGGTTTTTGGGGACAGATAATTCAGGCGGCTTTTGCAGCCGCAGTTGCAGCACTTGCCGATGTCCAAGGCATACCCTAATTCTTGCAGCAGACTTTTTTCCCAATCCAGATAGTCGCCGCGCGCGATTCGCGATTCGCCGCTTAAAAGCAGATTCAATGTCAGGTCATACAAGGAATCGTATTTCTCGCGCTCTGGCAGCAATGCCGCGATCAGCGCAAAAGCCGCGTTCATGAATGATAATGATTTCTGATCCGCCATCAGCTTTGCCGCCAGATTTTTCTCTGCTTCGAAATGAAATGTTCCCAGCTGGGAATCCAATCTTGCGTTCCATGCGACCGCGCCCGCATGACCGACCAGCGGGCGTTTTTTTTTCGCGACCTGCGCGCCTTTCAGCATTCCGCATAAAATCCCGAAGTCGCGCGTAAATACATGCGCGATGCAATCGCGTTCGCCGAATGGCTTTAATCCGATTAAAATTCCGGTAGATTCCAATTTCATCAGTAAGCCCGAGCCTTTATTTTCTTAGAAATCCGTATTCGTAGACTTTCGGCTCTATCTCGGCGGCCAGCGCGCTCAAAGCGGCCGACAGCGCGGATTCCAATTCGTTAAATTCGCCGTCGTCAGATTTGATGTTCATTCTGCCGGCGGGCTGGCGGCCTTTGAAAAATTCCTTTATATCGTAAAACGAAGCATTTTGGTTTTCCGGATTCCGACTGAAATAATATCGCCATACGGCCAGCCCCGCATTATAAGCATCGCGCGCGGCCGGCGACAATATCTCCGGCATTCTGCGGACGGCCGCAAAGTTTGACATAAAGTCGGAATCAAAAGCGCGCGCGCTTCCGACCTGGCTTTCGCTGAACGGTATCCAGCGGTTTGTTCCGGATTTTGACGACACTCTGTTCTGGCTGTGAAACAATGTGTAAATCAGGCAATCGTATTTGAATACGAAATCGTTTTCGTACGAGAATTCTTGTTCGGATTCCAGCAGGTTCGGCTGCTGCACGATATTGCGCCTGTATTCCGCGGGCACGCCGATAACGGGATTGTATTTGTATTTAGGGCGCATGAGCGGGAATAAAAACTGGTCCCGGTCGTTCAGCCAAGTGGGCTCCATGCAGTGTCGGACTGCGAAATACATCGCGCAGTGCAGCAAATTGTCGCCGTCAATATGCAGGTGCAGCCTGTGGTCGTTGGCTTCGTTTTCAGGATTGTCTATAAAGACATATTTTTGATTCTGGAAATCCGGGCTGGCGCAATCTAAGAATCCGATAGAGTTCCTTTTGTCGCCAGTTTGGAAACCGGCTATCCATTGGTTGATTTTTTTGTCCGGCAGATTTCCGTAAAATTTTTTAAAGCCGGCCGGCTCTCCGTCTTTGTCGAAAACATCCGCGGTTATTGAAACAAATTTTTCTTTCAGCTCTGTGTTCCAAATCTTGAATCCGATTGGAAATTTTCCATTCACATTTTCAAAAGTATTTGCCGGGACTATAAAGCATTTTAGTAATGCCGCTGCAAATACATTGCGAAAATCCCCGAAATTGCCGGCTTGCAGAGTTTTCAACTTTGAAAACTCTGCAAGCCGGCAATTTGGGATTTCCATGTATGCGCGGATTAAAAATTGAGTAAAAAGCTCGTTCGCGGCCGCGCCGATTTGACTTTTATACCGCTGCGCGATATAAGTTTGCGCAATTCCGGACTTGGACATTCGCCCTTGTCCGCTTTGCGCCTCCGCATACGGGGGATTTATGAAAATCACCAAATTCTTGCGATCGTTTTCATTTGAAAGAATGTCGTACAATCTGTCGGGGACTTTGCCGCCGTCGCGCTGCGGATTGAAGATATCATTCAGAAAATCAAACTGGAATATGTTGTTTTCCATTGTGATTTGAGTCTGCTTCATTATCTGGACATCCGGCTCGTCCAAAGTGCTGGCAAAAACATTGCGCTTGTCCTGCGGCAGATATTGCAGCAGGTTTCCTGTGCCGGCCGCGCAATCCCAGACATACATGTCGGCGAATTCGTCGCCGAATGCGGACGCCATGTATTCGGTCGCCTTGGCGACCCATATTTTCGGGGTAAAGAAAGCCCCTTTGCACTGGCGCACATTTCGCGGCACCAGCAGGTCGCGCCTGGTGATTATTTTGTCCCAGTATTCGCGTTTTGGCGGCCTTTTGTATCGCGCCCAGAATCGCGAATGCTTTTCCAAATCCTTTATTTTGAACACTTGTATGAACAGCCGTTTTCCCAGTTTTAAATTAGATTTGTAAACGGGGCCGTCGCGCAGGACTTTAAGCTTGCCAAGGTCTTCCAGCGACCTGTCGCCATCGGACATTAAATCCGCCAGATAGAAATCCAGCGGCAGAATCCCGTCTTCTTTTTCAGATTCCGCAGGAATTTCTATATTATTACTCAGTTCTTGGGCAAACTTCATAAACACGGAAACATAGTTTCCGAAATTGATTTGCTTTTGCAGGGCAGCGCCATTGGGCGCGCGGCCGCTTTGTATTTTTTTCAAGACCGACGCCAGCTCCGCCTCGTCCCTGTCATACTCGTAAATTCGCAGGGACGATTCGTTCGGCAGCTCTCGAACGAACTGCGCGACCAGCCGCACAGTTTTGTCATCAACCATGCTGGGCGCCTGATTCCAGTTGATATCGCTGTAAGTTATCAGCCGCTGGTACAAGCTGTCGAATTCTACTATCCCGCACTTATAGGAATCGAATCCGCCGATATATTCCGGCAGAAACTCAAAATCTTTCTGATGCTTGTGAATTGTCAGAATCAATTGCGCCAGCATTTGAAAGATATCCGCATCGCGCTGCTTGGTTTCAAAAAAAATATGCGGTGCGGACATATCGACCCAGCCGATATGAACGTCGGGCATTTGAAAGTAGTCTTGGAAGAAGTTTTTTACATCTGCCTCTGACCGGGCGCTTTTCATAAGTTTGTACAAAGGAAGTTTCATAGCCGGATTATATGTGAAATCAAATAAAAAATCCAGCATAATGCCGGATTTTTTATCATAATTCTTATTCAGCCGCAGCGGTTTCAAATTCCGCGTCGGGCGCTTTTTGCTCTACCGCTTCCTGCGCGGCCGGATTTTCGGCCTCATCGGGCTGCTCATTCGCGGCAAAGGTCAAAGACTTGCCCGCGATCAGGGCGTCTATCTCGTACTGAGTCTGCGCGACATAAAGCTTGACCGGAACGATTACATCGGGATGCAACGCGATTTTTGTATCAAACACACCGACTGATTTTATCGGACTGCTCAGCAATACTTGCGAAGATTCCACGGAAACATTCGCGGTTTCCTTCAATATCTGCGCGATGTCGCGCGATGATACGGAACCGTACAGGCGCCCGGTGTCGCCGGCCTGGCGAATCATGTGCAGCTTTGCATTTTTGACTGCGTCGACCTGCGCTTCGGCAGATTTCTTGGCGACATCCTGTCTTGCCTGCAATTCCGATTTTTTGGATTCGAATACCGCGATATTTTCCTTGGACCATCGCATGGCCTTGCCTTTCGGCAGCAAATAATTTCTGGCAAAGCCGGTTTTGACTTCCACTGTGTCGCCGATATTGCCCAGTCTGCTTATTTTTTCCGTAAGAATAACTTTCATTTTAATCTGTCCTTATTTCAAGTTAGGGCCGACCGCGGCCCAGATTTATTTTTAAACCAAGTCGTTGTTGCGAACAAACGGCAGCAAGCCCAAATGACGCGCGCGTTTAATGGCGGTGGCCAAATCGCGCTGATCTTTTTTGGACACTCCGCTGATTCGGCTTGGCACTATCTTGCCGCGCTCCGTTATATAGTGGCTTAACAGCTTGACATCTTTATAGTCGATAAGCTTTCCCTTCAACGGGTTTGATTTTTTGCGATAAATCGCTGCTCTGACTGCCATTATTCAGCCTCTTCGTTATTTTTTTTCATCATGATGCTGGGGCTTTTTGCCAATTCTTCAACGCGTATGTTCAAAAAGCGGATAACATCTTCATCAATGCGGAAACGTCTTTCAAGTTCTGAAATATGCCCGCCGTCCAGATCTAGGTTCATCATAATGTAATGAGCCTTGCGATTTTTGCGGATAATATAAGCCAAGCTCCGCAATCCCCAGAATTCCAAGGATTTGACAGAACCGCCCAGTTCTTTGACGATATTTTCGAATTTCGCCGCTTTTTCTTTGACCTGCGGCTCGGTCAAGTCTTGGCGCAGAACCACGACTGTTTCATAAAAAGCCATTTTATTTCCTTTGGTCTTTTAATCGGGCCGCAGCTTCATGCCGCCGCCAGGAACGAGGCCATTATGAACTATCTCCAATAAAAATCAAGAACAAAATACAAGTTCCGGTTGCTTTTGAAAATTTGCGCCAAGCAAATAATCCGATTGACTTTATTCGCATAATTTTATTACTATTATTACAAAAGAGAGACTTTATGACCGATCAATTTCACAGAAATCTTAACAGAATGGCTTTATTCACGGCTTTGGCGGCAGCCGGCGTGATTTTGTGCCATGAAGAATTTCTGCGCATCGCGGTGGCAAATATATGGCTGAACGGCGCGATTATCGGGCTGGCTGTTTTCGGAATCTGCTTGTGTTTTGTCGACACATTCAAGCTGATCGGCGAATACAGATGGATAAAAAGATTCTTCGGGGGCGATAAGAACGCGCCTCTTCCGCCAAGAATATTAAGGCCTGTGGCGGTCATGCTTCGCGGGGGAAAATCGGCCGCCCAGATTAATCCCGCCACACTGCACAGCTTTTTAGACATTATCATAAACAGATTTGAAGACCAGCGCGAATCCGTAAGATACATAACCAGCACTCTTATATTTCTGGGATTGCTGGGGACATTCTGGGGGCTGATACACACTGTCGGCGGATTTGCCGAATTGGTGTCCGGCCTTAATTTCGAAGACGAAAACATCATGTCCGCATTGCAAGCCGGACTTTCAAAACCGCTTGCCGGAATGGGGATTGCGTTTACCAGCTCGCTATTCGGCCTGGCGGGCAGCCTGATAGTCGGCTTTCTGGGGTTGCAGGTCCAGCTTGCGCAGAACTCAATATTCCGCAATCTGGAAGACAATTTGTCCGAAAGAACAAAAATTCCGGAACTGGACAATACTACGAACGCCGTGCCGCAAATAAATTTTGTAACAAAAGAATTAACCAAGGCCGTTCATAAGCTGGACGCTGCGGCCAGAACTTTCAACCAGGGCGGCGATGCCTGAAAGAACAATTGCAAAGAAGGCATAAATTTGTAATACTCAAATTAAAGAGAGAGGGGGGATCACAACATGCTGAAATTTCGCTTTCGTGAAAAGACCAACACCTGGCCCGGATTTGTGGATATATTTTCCAATCTGGTAATCATACTTATTTTTCTGCTGATTGTCTTTGTATTCTTGTGGACCACCACCAACGTGTTTAACAAAAGCACCGGAATGAAAACCATTGTGGAATTAAAAAAGACAAATGAAGAGCAAGCGCAGGCCATCATTCAAATGACAGCTGACGAGCAAGAAGCCAAACGTCTGCTGATTATGGCGCGCAATGAAATGGAAAACTTGGAGAAAAACAAGGCCGTGCTGGATATGAAATTGCAGCAAATGGACACCAATGTCAAAGAGCTGGTTTACTCCTATGAGCAGGAAATGCAGAATTCCGCAATGCAAAATCAGCAGATGATTGAAAGCATGCGGACTCAATTGAACCAGGAATTAGAGCAAGAACGTCATAAGCAGCAATCAGAAATAGAAGCGCAGCGCCAGTCGCTGTCGCAGCAGCTGGCGAACTTGCAGGCTGCATTGGACGCGGCGGAGGCAAAATCTCAAACTCAGGAAATACAGTATGTAGAAATGTCGAACCGCCTTAATAAAGCTTTGGCCGACAAAGTCGCGGAATTAAGCAAAGTATCGCAATACCAGTCGGATTTTTACAAGGCGATAAAAACCGCGCTGGGCGGCAGAAGCAGCATCCAGCCCGACGGGGACCGATTTATAGTATCCAGCGACATTTTGTTTAACAGCGGCGAATATACTTTGTCGCTTGAAGGAAAAAACCAGCTTCGCCTGATTGCAAATGTCATTAAAGATTTGGAAAACAAAATTCCGACGAATATTAATTGGATAATACGCGTGGACGGCCACACGGATAAAAAGCCCGTCTTGGCGGGAACGAAAAGATACAAAAACAACACGCAGCTTTCGCTGCTGCGCGCCACGGCGGTCGCGAATGAATTGGCTAAAGCCGGCGTGTCAAAGCGGCGGCTGATTCCAAGCGGCTTTGGCGAATTGTATCCTGTTGAATTGGGCAATGATCAGGCAAGCCTGCAAAAGAATCGTCGAATAGAGTTGCAGTTGACGAACAGATAAAGAAATCCGCCAAGGTTTTAGGGGCGCCATGAGTGGGACTAAGGCCCGAGCTTGCGGCGCACCCCTCTTGATTAAAGATGGAACAAAGAGCAAACTTGGACATGCCCCTCTTGATAAAGAGGGGAGAAAAGCTGGGAGCTTGCGTTAGCCAAGCGACCTAAGCTTTTCGGGGAGATTTCTTTTTAATTAATATTTAACATCTAGAAACTTAAATCATAAATTCTATTAGTACCAATCTTTAACCACAAATCCCCCAAGAGTTTTTAGGCTCGCCATGCTCGCCAACAAACTCTGTCCCCCTTTACCAAGGGGGACAAATCCGAGCACGGGACATGCCCCTCTTGATAAAGAGGGGAGAAAAGCTGGGCGGCTTTGCCGCCCTTAGCTTTTCGGGGAGATTTTTGTTTTAGCAGTAAAAGAATATTTCTTCTTCCTTTTTTGTTTATAAGAAAAGATTGTTTGTTTTTTTACTATTAAGAATAAATCCTTCGTATAAACCATAAATTCTATTAATACCAATTTTTAACCACAAATCCCCCAAGAGTTGCTAGCTTCGCCTACGGCTCAGCAAGCCAACTCTGTCCCCCTTTATCAAGGAGGACTAATCCGAGCTTGCGGGGAGTTGTGCCCCTCTTGATAAAGAGGGGAGAAAAGCTGGGAGCTTGCGCCAGCCAAGCGACCCAAGCTTTTCGGGGAGATTTTTGGTTAACTAACATCGACTAAATAATCATTCAAATAATCATTTTTCTCAATTGACAATAATTTGAAAACAGTTCAAAATATAAAAGTAAAGTTTCTATAAAACTATGCCTAATCCAAACCTCCCTTTGGATTAGGCGTTTTTTTATTTTTAAAAATCCCTGATTTCTGCGACATTTTTTCTTTGATTTATGCCTAATCCAAAGGGAGGTTTGTTATGTACAATCTTGGGCATGATTATGGCTGTTGCGGTGTCGGTTAGTACGGCAGACGGGGCAACAGGCTATGCGTGTTATTCTTCAACACCGACAAGCTCGACTTCATGCAGTAGTTCTACATACACCTTATACACAGGCGGCTGGTCGGTGTATGGCTGCACCGGCAGCAATGTCAGATTATTTTACGGCGCCAGCGGTTGCTCTACCACATCTGGAACTTATGGTGTTGCGGGCAGTCCGACATTTACTTCCAGCGGCGGCCAGTATTGCTGGTGCAAGATGTACGGAACAGATTTGGGTTCTGTGTCGGGTTCATGGGTCTTCAACTCCACCTACAGCACCGCGTCTGATTGCGCGTACTATTGCGCTCGCAACTGCGCGAGCTACGCCAAGGATAATTCCGGCTTTCGGTCGGCGCTGTTTTCTGGTGTGAGTATTAATTAAAAAAGGGGGGACTAATCCAAGCACGGGCTTAGCCCCTCTTGGTAAAGAGGGGAGAAAAGCTAGGAGCTTGCGTTAGCCAAGCGACCCTAGCTTTTCGGGGAGATTTCTTTTTAATTAATATCTAGAAACTTAAACTATAAATTCTATTAGTACCTATCTTCAACCACAAATCCACCAAGAGTTTCTAGGCTCGCCATGCTCACCAATAAACTCTGTCCCACTTTACCAAGGAGGACAAAGCCAAGTTTTGAACTTGATGAGAGACCAACAGGCATTTACTGCCAGATTCGCAACAGGCCGTCCGAATCGGAATATTTCCACCCATCGCCGGCAATTGCGGCTATAAAAGACCGACGGCTGGACGCGGGAATGCTGGCGATCAAAGTCGCGCCGGAGATTTTCTTCACATCCAAATTCAATTTTTTATCGCGCAGCGCGACGTTTATTTTTATCCAATCGCGCAGGCCACCGGAAAGCTCAATCAATACCGTAGATTTGTCCGCCGACAAAGATTCGTCTTCGACCAGCCAATTCTGAATATTATTTTCATCCAGCCATCTCCGCGCGGCATTCGCGTCCACAGTCATTTTAATGTTTGCCTGATAGGTCGTGCTTGACAGCCGCTCGCCATCTATTCCGGTTGATGAAATCAAATTTGCCAGATCAGAATCTTTCGTGCTTTCAATCAATTCATTCAAAGCGCCGCCATGGGCGTATTTTGACAAGACTTCTGTTATGATTTGCCGCCGCGCCTCCGCCATTGCCATGGTCTTGGCCGCGGACGCGGCATCGCTGGTTATGCTTACCATCGCCGCGCCCGTCAGGTCAAGCGCCTGCACGGCAAAAGGCAAAAGGCAGAAAGCGAAAATCGCGATTATTTTCTTCATATCTTATTTTTTTATGCAATACCCGGCAACAGGAATCAAGTTAAAACTTCGCCGCCAGCCCAACGCGAATTCCCATGGATTTATAGAAAGAGCTTATTTCTCCGTTCTGGCTGCATACCCAACCGGGACATTCGGCCTCCAAATTTTTGATATTTATCGCCACTTTGTCGCCGGTGTCCGGATCCAGCATGGCCGTTTCGCTGCCGCCCCACAAATTAGTCAGACGATCGTTATAAACCCCAATGTAATAAGCTCCGCTTAGATATGTCTTGGCATTCGCGCCGCTGACTGTGTAATAATCATAAGTTAATCCGATGGTCAGCATAATTGTATCTGTCAAAGCGGTCTTCCAATCCGCGCCCAGCCCCAAGTGCATTGCAGAGCCGATTCCGGCATCGTCTTCGACGCTTTTCGGATGCTGCCAGTCAAAGCGGTACGGCTGGTCGCCGACGGAGCTGTATCCGGGCATGCCCAGCTCTACACGCGCGGCCACGGAATTATGTTGATTTATTTCATACGCAATGTCCAGCGCGGCATAAGGCCCAGCCCATGTGGTTTCGTACGAATGGCTGGTTCCCGGCTGCTGATAATAATAAGTCCCGCCGACATCAACCTCTCCCGCACCGTCGACTATCTGCATTGGAACATCCACATCATCGCGCCACAATATCTGCTGATTGCCGTTGCCATAGTCGATAATCACAACCGGATCGCACTGAATTTCGCCGTCGATGTCAAAGCACTGCGCGGTATCTATCGCCAGTCCGAAATTCTGGTTGGTTTTTAATTTATAGCCAAAGCTTCTGTATCCGATCGAAGGCGTTATCTTCGCCTTGCCCCATGAAAAGAAATCCGTCAGGCCGAAAGCTATATTAAATCCGAATATAGAGCCGCCGCTGCTGGTGCCCACAGATAAAGCGTGGCCTATCTGATTGCCTATTACATTGTCGTTGTCGTCGACCCACTGGGTTATGAAATATCCGCCGTTTGTAATGTCGTCGTCGACCATCGAAGATTCGCCGGACTGCATTCCGAATTTCACGCCGGCGCTGACCCTGGCCGTCGTATTTCCCAAATCAAAGTCATATCCGCCATTCGCTTCAAAGACATTCCATGAAATATTGTCATAGTGCAGCGCGCTGCCGGATTCTTTCATTTCGAATTGCCACATTGCCGTTTCGCGGGAAACATTGCCGTCCAGATAAAATCCCTTTTTTGATTCCTTGGCGCCGCTTTGCGATTTCGCGGGCTGAGCCTGCTGCTGCCGCGTCTGCGCCGCGCCGTATCTGGAATAACCCGAAGACGAAGCATAAGGCGACGTGCGCGCCGCATATCCCGTCGTGCCTTGGTTGTAATATCCGCCGGCGGAATATCCGGTCGGGCGGTAAGCCTGCTGCGGCGACTGGTATCCGCCGTTGTAATAAGTTCCCGCGCCAAAAACGGGCGCGGCGAAAAGCGCGAATAACAAAGAGCATAAAGATATATTTTTCATTTTTATTCCTATAACTTTCTCATAAGCATTTTATCATAATTTTATTGAAAAAAAAAATGGTTATTGTAATATTCTTCAAATAAATGGGGATATGGCGAAACTGGTAGACGCGCAGGCTTGAGGTGCTTGTGGAGAAATCCGTGCAAGTTCAAATCTTGTTATCCCCACCAAGAATCAAATTGTTTCACCAGGCGATTTTAATGTTCTTTATCGCCGCCGTTATTTTTTCCAATTCTTCTTTTGAGAACCGTCCGAGAACCCAATCGGCCGGGTCTGCCGGATCGCCTGTGTCGCGCGGATGCCCGACGCCTATTCTTATTCTATGATAATCGCGCCCGACCGCGCTGTCTATGGACTTTATCCCGTTATGACCCGCGCTGCCGCCGCCCAGCTTTTCGCGAGCAATCCCCGGCTTGATGTCCATGTCGTCATGAATCGCTATCAGGTTTTCAAGCGGGATTTTATAGAAATTCATCAGCTCCCGCACGGCTTGACCGGAATTATTCATGAAAGTCTGAGGCTTTGCTATTATGACTTTTCGGCCGGCGGAAACAATATGCGCGGCCAGGGAATTCAGCTCCTTTTTCCATACCGCATCCGCGCCGGCCAGATAATCCGCCGCCATAAAGCCCGCGTTATGGCGCGTCATCGAATACTTGTCGCCCGGGTTGCCCAGCCCGACAATTAAGACAGGTTTATTTTCTTGCATATCAGACCTTTTATTATAGTATAATGATATCACACAAAAGGAGAAAAATATGCAATTAAAAACTTTCGGCCTGCTGACGCTGGCTTCTATTCTTGCTTTTTCCGCAAACGCGCAAGCGGAAATGCTGTATGATTTTTACGGCGGGGTTGCGGTCGGCGCGGGCGCCGCGACAATTTTTGTAAGCCATGAAAACGAAACCGTGTCCGCCCAGTCCTATGGCCTTGCGTTCGGCGTAGATATTCCGCTGGTCCGGCTGGAAGCGGAATACGGCTTTTTGAACGACGATTCGGCAAAGCTGCACGCGGGCATGGCGAATATATACTTTAAAATGCCTTCAACCGTCATCATACCGTATCTGGGTGTCGGCGTCGGCGGCATATTCGGCGGACATGCCGATAATCTGGATATCAAAACAAAGGCCGCCTATCAGGGCATGCTGGGTCTGACATTCGACATGGTGGCGCTGCCGTTCAAGCTGGACGGCGAGGCGCGCGCCTTGTATGCGCCCGACTTTTATTCCGCAGCGGGCGTAAAGCCTGATTTGCTGCATTATGATTTGCGAATAAAATTGAGATACATATTCTAATGCTGACGTTAATTGACGGAAACTCTTTATTATTCAGGGCTTATTACGGCATGCGGTCGCGGCTTTCGCGCAGCGACGGCATGCCGACCGGCGCTGTATACGGATTTTGCAGCATGATTCTGCCGATATTGGCAAAAGCGGACTCCAAAGATATTTTTGTATGCGTCTTTGATGCTTCAAGAACCAACTTTCGCAATGAAATTTATCCGGAATACAAAGCGAACAGGATTGAAACGCCGCCTGATTTGCTGGCTCAGATGGAGATGACCCGCGATTTGGCGCGCTCTATGGGGATTCAGGTTCTGGCCGTTCCGAATGTAGAGGCTGATGATGTCATAGCCACATTGTCGCGCATTTTTTGCAGCCATGCCGGAGGCACCAGAATCATCACCAGCGACAAAGACCTGATGCAGCTGGTTTCGCCGTGCGTGTTTTTATATGACGGCATGAAGGATGCCGAAATCCGAGAGCCTCAGGTTCTTGAAAAATTCGGCGTATCCCCGGGCCAGGTCGTCGATGTCCAGGCTTTGATGGGGGATTCTTCGGACAATGTGCCCGGCGTGCCCGGGATAGGCCCAAAGAAAGCGTCAGAACTTATAAATCAATTCGGAACATTGGACGCGCTTTATGAAAATATAAACAAGGTGGAAAACGAACGGATAAAAAAGCTGCTGGTTGAAAACGAAGACAAAGCCCGAATTTCAAAGCGGCTGGTGTCTTTGAAAACGGATGTCGCGCTGGACGCGATGTCTTTGTCGCCTTTTGTATTTGACACCTCCGCCGCGCTGGAATTTGTAAAGAATAAAATAGAAAGCAGCTCGCTGGCCGCCAGAATAGAAAAACTGTTCGGAACAAAGGATGCGGAGCCTGAGATTCACTCGTTAAATTCCAAGGACGGCAAATACGAATACAAGCTGATTACTTCGATCGCGCAGCTTGATGAATTTCTTGGCTCGGTCGGCGATGTATTGGCGCTTGATACAGAAACCACCGGCCTGGACCAAATGAAGGACAAAATTGTCGGAATATCCTTGGCCGCCGATTCGCGCATGGGCGCTTATATTCCGATCCGGCATCAGGAGCAAGCCGGATTGTTTGATTCCGAACCCAATCCCGCGAATCGCATCAGCCAGCTGCCGATGTCAATCGTTTATGAAAAGCTGCGGCCTTATCTGGCAAACTCCGGCATTGTCAAAGTCGGTCATAATCTGAAATACGACCTGCATATCTTGGCGAATGAGGGCTGGGATGTAAGCGCGATTGCTCCGATTCACGACACAATGCTGATGTCTTATATTTTGCATGGGACATTGCACCTGCACAATTTGGACGAATTGGCGAAGATTTACCTGGGGCATGAAAATATTTCTTTTGACTCCCTTTTCCCGCCGAAAACCAAAGAAAAATATTTTGACCGGCTGAAAATCGAGGCTGCGGCGCCTTATGCGGCGGAAGACGCCGTGGTGTGTTTTGCGCTTTATGAATTATTTCGCGGCGATTTGGATAAAAATGACAAACTGAAAAAGCTTTACGAAGCATGCGATATTCCATTGCTGAAAATACTTTTGGTGATGGAGCGCGCCGGCGTCCTGGTCGACAAATCCAAACTGAACAGGCTGTCAAACGCGTTCCACGAGCAGCTGCAAAAATTAGAAAAGGAAATTTGGGAACTGGCCGGCCATGAATTCAATATCGCCAGCCCAAAGCAATTGGCGACCGTTTTGTTTGACGAATTAAAGCTTCCGTCAAATAAAAAACTCTCGACAGACGCAAATATACTGACAGATTTGATGGATAGTCATGAAATTATAGAAAAAGTTCAGCAATGGCGGTCAATCGCAAAGCTGGCGGGGACTTACGCGGATGCATTGCCGCATCAAATCGGCCAAGACGGACGAATTCACACTAATTATTTGCAGACCAGCACCAATACGGGACGGCTTTCCAGCCGTGATCCAAACTTGCAGAATATTCCCATCAAGACCGAGCTAGGCGAACAAATACGCAGCTGTTTCA
Source organism: Rickettsiales bacterium (assembly GCA_031279085.1). GTDB lineage: Bacteria > Pseudomonadota > Alphaproteobacteria > Rs-D84 > Rs-D84 > JAITJD01. Next base: position 29,697 of record JAITJD010000025.1, read on the forward strand.
TCGCGCCGCAGGGACGCGTTCTGATATCGGCCGACTATTCCCAGATTCAATTAAGACTGCTGGCGCATGTCGCGAATGTCCGCACATTCAAAGAAACTTTTACGGCCGGCCTGGATATTCACGAGCAGACCGCGCGCCAGATATTCGGAATCGCGCCCGACGCGCCCGTGCCAAAAGACTTGCGGCGCGCGGCCAAGACCGTGAACTTTTCAATCATATACGGAATATCTTCGTTCGGATTGTCCGCGCAGCTGGGCGTCGGCAGGGCAGAAGCGCAAGGCATAATAAACTCATATATGTCGGGACTGCCGGAAATCAAGGACTATATGGACAAGACGAAAGAATTCGCGCTTGCGCATGCCTGTGTTTATACCCCGTGGGGGCGGCGGATAGAACTTCCTGATATTAAAAATCCGCGCTTGCGCAGCTATGCGCTGCGCGCCGCGATCAACGCGCCTATCCAAGGATTCGAAGCAGACCTGATGCGATTCGCAATGGTTAAAGTCAATGAGCAATTGCTAACGAACAATGACCAATTGAAAATGATAATGCAAGTGCACGATGAAATCGTTTTCGAATGCGATTCGGAATCCGCCGGACATTGGGCAGAAAAAATCAAGTCAGAAATGGAAAACGCGGCCAGGCTGTCGGTGCCTTTGCTGGCCGAATACAATATCGGAATATCTTGGGGAAAATAAAAACAGGCGGCTAAAAAACATGCTAACGCTTTGCGTCTTGACATATTATCCTGAGAACTTGCTGATTTCGCTGTCGCGGCTGCGCGGCTACCGCGATTATCCGTTCAAGCTGCTGATTCACAACGACAATCCCGCTCAGAGAATTTCTTGGAATTACATCAACGGAATTTTGTGCCGGCCCGATGTGCCGATTTTTATCCATAATAATGAAAAAAATATCGGCTGCTTGAATTCGCGGCTGAACTCAATCAGATTGATGAAAGAAAGCCCTGCTCTACAATCCAAATGGTTCATATTCATCGATGACGACGATGTTTTGCTGGAACCGCGCCTGATCGACGGGCATGCGCCGGTTCTGAATCATAATGCGCTGGTCGTTCGCCGTCTGCGCGAAGTTTTGTCATTGATTCGCGATCCGCATTACCACACTGGCCGGTCGGAATTCATGCATGAGGAAAAACCTAAGGACGGCTGCGTCGGAATTCCGTACGATATGCGGACATATTTTGAGTTCTATGACAAAATTCAGGGCTTTCTGCCGACTTTGTATAAAATTTACGGCACGGAAAAAGTCATGGAGCCAGACGATGTTATCCTGATGTACATGTTCAGAATATTTTTGGAAAACAAGCTGAATCTGACGACGGCGCAAATGCCGGAATACATGGCCAGATTTGCGCAGAATTCATATTCCTATGCGCTGACTTATTTGGAAGAGCGACGCGGTCGGTATGAAATTGCGGCCGGAATTGCGGACTTGCGCTATGGAAATAATCCGACGGGCATTTCTTACGAAAGCCTGTACAATGATATTTCCGGCGCGTTTTATAAATATTTGGGAATAAGAAACCGGCAGGCGCCAGGTTCTTGACAAAATCAATAATACTATCATTTATTATTTGGCAATAATCTGTTCAGATAGGCAAATTTTCCTTTATACCTGGGCTAATAAAAAATCGGGCTATCGCCCGATTTTTTTTAACCGCAATTTCGATTAGTCCAAAGCTTTGATAATCTGATCGTACGGTATGGCGCCCGGGAATGCCTGGTCGCCGATGATCAGAAACGGAGTTCCGCCAATTTGGAAATGATTCGCCAATTCGCGAACCTGAGCCAACTCGCGCGCAACAACCGGTCCGTTCATGTCTGTTTCCAGCTGCTTGACATCCAAGCCTGCTTCCTTGGCCACTTTCATGACATTCTTATGAATTTTTTCAGCAGCTTTTGATTGGTCTTTCACATCGTCCTGAGTATAGTATTCTTTATCCATCAGCAACTTGTCCAAAGCGGCCGCTTTGTCATTGCCTTGCAGTTTTGCGGCAATGGAAGCTTTCGCGGGCGCGTCAGACAAAGGCCCGTGGATAGAGAAGTTCTTTACCACAACGCGAACATCGTCGCGGTCTGCCAAGACGCGCTGCAATTCGCCATGAACGCGGCGGCAGTATCCGCATGAATACGCGCTGAACAATATGATTGTTTTCTTGGCTTCCGGATTTCCCAAAACGGGCGCGTCGGCAACCAGCTTGTCCATATTGGAGCTGACATAGCGGCGAACTTCGCGATTGCTGTCTTTTGATTTTTGCGCTTGCATGCCGTCAGCCATTTTCTGCAAGATACCGGGATTAACCGATGTCAGGTAATAAGGCGTCCACAAATTGCTTACGCCGCCGGCGATCAATATAATAGCTAGAATCTTGATTAATTTTTTTATCAAATGCGATGCTGATATTTGAGATTTTTCCCCTTTATGCTTTACCAGCGAACCGGCAAACAAGTAGAGGACTATACCCAATAACAGAATCAGTATTGTCCAAGTCATATTTTTCTCCTTTTCTGTTGAACAATCAAATCCTATCAAATTTCAGAAAAAGAGCAAGCGGAAAATTAAAATAAGATATTAAATTAAGATATTAAATAATGTATGATTTAAGCCAGCGGCTAAGTGCGAATGCACGACTGGCCGGACAAAATATTTGTCAATATATAAGATTGTTTAGATTTATTAAGAATTTTCTTAGCGATAAAAATATTTTTTAAGTATCGCGGGTTTGGACAAATTGCACGAGCGGGTTAACTGCTTATGTAAGTTCGTAATTTAGCTGGATTTTTATCTTAGAATTTTATATGATTTTGTTGAAAGGAAATTTATGGGACAACTTGCTCTAAGCCTTGATACACAAATAACGGCGCGACCAGTTCTTAAATGGGCTGGCGGCAAAGGGCAATTATTACCACAGATAAATTCGTTGCTGCCAAATATGAAAAATGTGAAAAGGTATATAGAGCCATTTGTTGGCGGCGGCGCGGTGTTTTTTGACTTTGCCGGCAAATATGATTTTGATGAAGTTTTTTTGTTTGATATAAATCCCGAACTTGTTATTTTGTATAATGTAATTAAAAATAATGTAAACGATTTAATTTCGGAATTATCAAAAATACAAAGTCAATATTTTGCGGCAATAGACCGGGCAAAATACTATTATGACAGACGCGCGGAATATAATAATTTCCCTAAAAAAGTAAACGCCAATATGTTTTTTTCTGATTTTGTCAGGCGCGCGGCATTGACGATATTCTTAAATCGCACCTGCTTTAATGGATTATTTCGTGTGAACAACCAAAATAAGTTCAATGTTCCTGTGGGGAAATATACTAATCCGCGGATTTTAGATATTGAAAACTTATTGAATGTATCGCGGGTTTTACAAAAAGCAGAAATTAAACAAATTGATTTTGCTGCGGCCTTGGATTATGCCCATAAAGAATCATTTATTTATTATGACCCGCCGTATCGTCCAATTCGCAAAACATCGAATTTCAATTCTTATTCGGATATAGTTTTTGACGATAACGAACAGAAAAGATTAAATCAAATTTTTGCAAAAGCGAATAAACTTGGGGCATCGCAAATGTTATCTAATTCCGACCCAACCAATTATATTGACGATTTATTTTTTGATGATTTGTATTCGGAATTTAATATTCACAGAGTTATGGCAAGTCGCAGAATCAACAGCAAAGCAGACGGACGAAGTGAAATTCGTGAATTGTTGATAACAAATTATTAGGAATCATAAATGAAAAAAGATGGAATTGGCGGGGCAAATACTCTAACAGGTTTAGCATTTGAGGGTAAAACGGATTTAGAAACATTTCTGACCAAACATTCCGGTTATTCGTTTAAGAAGCCAGCATACAAAGATGTCTTAGGATACATAATCTCAGTTGGCTGCTCGTATTATTTTGAGTATATACCGTTAAATAAGTTTAATTTGCCTGTTCCAAAATGAATAAAAAATACATATAATAGCCATTTGAATTGAATGATTATAAAAAGAATCCCGCAAAACCTTTGTGTCTGCTGGGTTCATTTTTTTACCTGGGGTAATTTTTCACTACTTAAACAAACATCTCCCCGAAAAGCTAAGGTCGCTTGGCTAACGCAAGCTCCTAGCTTTTCTCCCCTCTTTATCAAGAGGGGCAACCGAGTTCAAAACTTGACGCAAGAATTCGGTCTTGGCTTGTCCCCCTTGATAAAGGGGGACAGAGTTTATTGGCGAGCGCAGCGAGCCTAGAAACTCTTGGGGGATTTGTGGTTAAAGATTGGCACTAATAGAATTTATGATTTAAGTTTCTAGATGTTAAATATTAATTAAAAAGAAATCTCCCCGAAAAGCTAGGGTCGCTTGCTTACGCAAGCTCCTAGCTTTTCTCCCCTCTTTATCAAGAGGGGCTAACCCCGTGCTCGGATTAGTCCCCCTTGGTAAAGGGGGACAGAGTTGGCTTGCTGAGCCGTAGGCGAAGCTAGCAACTCTTGGGGGATTTCTGGTTAAAGATTTGTATTAATAATTATATTCTGGATTTCTGGGTAATAATAGAAAAACAAATATTCTTTTCTTATAAACAAAAATACAAAGAAAAATCTTCTCTGTTATAATTAAAAAGAAATCTCCCCGTTTTTCCGGCAAGCAAGCTTGCTCGGAAAACCTCCCCTCTTTATCAAGAGGGGCATGTCCCAAGTTTGCTCTTTGTTCCATCTTTAATCAAGAGGGGCGCACTGCAAGCTTGGTTTTTGTTTCGCCTTTTATCAAATAGAGGGGATTACTAGTTGTTATCCCAGTTAAACTTTATAAGCAGATTATTATTGGCATTGGGATTACTAATGTTGGCAGTGGGCGCCCCAGATATTCTCGAACAACTCTGGTTTTCCTCGTATGTTTTAGCAGCACTATTTAATTTTTTCCATTTACCACCATTATCCTTTGGATCAAATATACAATTGTTATTACATCCTTCTTTATAATAGCTATATAAGAGAGGAGGATTAGAAGCATCACCGTATAAGTAAGCTGCAGAACTATATACGCCGGTGCTTTTATTTATTACAACAAAAATTCCATCTGTGCCGCAACTTACTCCTCTTCCATCGGGAAACTCGTCGTTGGGTTCGTCTTCATCGTAGGAATCGACAGTATTAGTATTAACACATACAAGAATATTATTATCATAGGGATACTCGGGATACTTGGCGGCGAAATTTAACGCATCACCAGCAGTATTATTTGTAGCGCAAATGTCCTTGTTATCGGCAGAAATATTACTATAATCCTTATCAGTCCCAAACCCTAAATTCTTCATACCCCCTTCGCAACAATTGCCCATAAAGTCTTTCGCGGTACTACTGCAACAATTTTTATATTCACCAGCAATGATAACTTTAGATCCACTAGTACAATTTTCTCCCTCATCACTAACTCCATCAGAAGCTGCGCAAAAACCACCGCAAACCATTTTTTGTCCTGGACCGCAATCTGTGCTCCTGCAACTATCGGGATAATTGGTAGGGTCATTTGTTCCTGTATTTGTCGCAAACCAAGACAACAAGGTTTCAGTGCTCGGGTTTACTTTAATTTTATTATGAGGGTTATCACTACTTTCCAGAGGGTGGGTTGGTTCATATTCGCAGTTGCCCCAGATTCTTTCAGCCAAACGGCAAGTACCACAGTCAGGCTTGCCGGCCGTGCCGCAGTCATAGCATATATCATAAACAAGCTTTTCGTCATCAGGGCAAGAAGAGCCAGAGTTTGTCCTGCATACATCGTCTTTGTAAAGCTCTTTATAAAAATCACCGCTACTCTGCGTAGGCGTCTTGCCCAGCCTTTCCATAATGCGGCCTATATTATCCGCGCCTGTGCTGGCCACGCACTGCAAAACATCAGGCCAGCATGCACTTCGGTTGATGATAGACTTTCTATTGGTGGATTTATCAATACTCTCGCATAATCCAAAATTTCCGGAAATTGATTTACAGCTTTGGATAATGCAGGCTTTGCCAACTTCGCGGCAGGTACTGATAATCGAATCATAGGTTTTGTCCGTCGCAATTTCCGTCATGCCGCCAACCCAATCCGCATCACTGCCGGTTGTCTGCAACAAAGAGGTGCATGCAGTCTTGATGCCGGCGCACATCTCGTTCACGGTTTTGTCCGCCAATACGCCGAAAATAGACAGCGCGCGCGCGTCAAACTCCGAAACGGAATCGGCGGTATCCTCTAAGCACTGAGTCGTCAGAGTTGTGCATCCCTGGCGCATGTCTTCCAGCTTTTTCTCCTGCGCCAGCTTTATCTGCGCCAATGCGTCTTCAATAAAATCGTCCCACACTTGGCCGGAAATATCCTGGCAGTTTTCCATTGCGGGCTCCAAATAATTTTTCTTGGAATTCAGATAAGACACAAAAATATTGTTGCCCGGCGCGGTTGTCCATTTCTGATCGCCGGACGGCCGCGTTATAAGGCTGCCCAGATTGACCAGGTTCACGGTCAGGAAAGCCTCGCCCGTCGACGGGTCTATGTATCTTCCGGTCGTGTCCAGGCATTTGCCCAAATCCGTGCCGCATACGGACGAATCGGACATCATGTCCAGCATTTTCTTTTTGCATGTCAGAATGTCGTCGGAATTGCGTTTCTGATAAATGTCAAGCCGCGACATGTCCAGCAGCGCGCTTCCTTCGCGCACTTTTTCAACCGCCTGGCCCTGCAAGGTTTCATAAGCCTTGGCCACGGTGTTGCAATCCTGCTCTATCGTCATTTGATATCCGCTTTCCGCGATCGCGGCGCCGTCGGTGTCGCAGACTTCCTTGACCATATCGCGGCACACCGGCAGCGCGGCGGAATAAAGCGCGGTTCCCTCTTTCGCGGCGGTGGACGAACCCATCATCGAATCTATGCTGTCAAACGCGCTGTCGGTGTCCAGCGACAAGGATATCGCGGACAAGTTGCGCGACAATTCGTTGTCGGCGGAGCTGGTTTTTAATTTTTTTGCAATCTCGTCCAAAATCTGCTTTGACGAAGATTTGTCTTCTTTTTGAAACGCCAGCTCGCCTTCGGTCGCAAGCGATATGGCGGCGGCGTCTTCCTTGTCCATGCTGACGGTCAAGAGACGTTCGTTGAATGTCAGAATTTTATCTTCCACATTGCTCATTTTATTTTTTATGCTGTCAAAGTCATGCACTTTGGAAGAACAAGCGCATCTTTTCAGCTGGGCGTCTTTGTTCGCGCAGAATTCGTCCATGCAGCCGTAAAAAACCTCGCGGCATTTTTTGTAATCTTTTGCAATGGACGCGGACGCGCTTGTTCCGGCGGCGCGAGCAATGTTGGCGGCGGCGCGTGAGGGACTTTTAATCCGCGCATCTGTGGCGCTGCGGACGGCGGAAGTCGCGGGCGCCATGCCTGCCGCGCGCGTCGTCGCAGTACGCGCCGCCGATGCGGGTATTCTTTCAGAGACCCGCTGACCAGTCTGCGCCGCATTTGAGCGGCCGACGCTTTGGCGCGGGGCGACGGATTGGTTAACGCGGACGGCCCTGGATTTTTCTGCCGGCGCAGCTGCGCCGTCGCGCGGCGAAGTCGTCCGCTCGCGTGCGACCACATCGGTTTTTTGAGCCGCGCCCGACAAACGCGAAGCGCCCTGCGAAGATGCGGCAGAGCCCGCGTCGGCTTTCTGCCGGCCGGAAGATACCACGGCGGTATTCGTACCGCCGCGCTTTGCGGCGCGCGCGGTGTCCGCATCGTCGGCGCGAACATCAAGCGGCGCAACGCAGACAGCAAGCCAAGCAAACAAAATGATAAAGATTTTTTTCATTCTTGCCATTATATTAGCAAATTTATGAAAATCCGGGCAAGAAGAATTTATGTAGTCTGATTAAGAGAATTTTCTTCACATCGGCGATACCGCTTGAATAGCTGTTGAAAAAAATCCGGCAAACGCCGGATTATTTCAAGATTCTATCCATGCGACGATATTTTACATCAAGATGTCTTCGCATTTTTCAACAGGGTCGGACATTGTGCATTCCATTCTCTTGCTGTTGTGGAACCAGCTGGAAGAGCCCTTTGTCTGGCAGCTTTTTACAGAAGTGACCGTGCATATATGGCAATTTCTGGTATCGCGGGTGAACAATGCGCTGACCTCTCTGCTGATTCCGGTGCCGTCATTTGTCACCTTGGTGCTCCATCCGCCACTGAAATTCATAGACTCGGCAGAGGTCGACCCGCGGCCGCCCTTTAACAAATCTTCGGTTGTCAGACCCGCGCCGACTTCATACGAAATCGAATAAGGCGGCGTCAAGGGCGTATTCACCGCAGCTGTGGGGGAATAGCTGTTGGCGTTGGATTCCGCCATTTTCTGACACATGTACTGCGCCAGGTCGGCAGAAGCGTCCTTGGTTGCCTGGGATATTTCTTCATTCAGCTTCTTGTTGTAATTATCATTTGCCTGGCGCAGAGCCGCCAGCGCTATCTGCATCTTGACCTGGTTCAGCAAGTTCGGGAAACGGGCGCTTGTTTTTTCACTTTTGCCCGTTATTTGCGACAAGTCGCGCCCCGACACGCAGAATTGAATCTCAGGATCGCTTTCAACCATTTCAATCGTGCGGTTTATTGTTCCCGCAATATGATTCAATTCCTCTTCAATCGAAGACATTATTCCTGCGGCGTTGGCAACAGTCGCGTTCTTTGCGCGGACTTGCTCCAAATATTCCTGGACGCCGATTTCGCCCGGCCCCAGCTTTGTTTTTTCGTCTTTTGTTTTTCCGGACGAATCGCCCATCTTGATGCTGCCGAATGAAATCATTCCGGTCACCCGATAAATCGTGCCGGCCTTCTGCGAGCGCAGCGAGCCCGTTCCGATAGTCTCATCGGCCGCAAATTTATTGCAATCGGTCGTAGAGCCGCATATCTCCGCCATTTTGGCATCAACCTTGTTCTGGCAGTTTTCCAACGCGGCGTTGTCAACATTCAAATACAGCCCCATCAGCATGGAATCCAAATCATCCATGGAGAATTTCGGATTATTGGCCTTGCAGACGACCAGCTTGTCCAGCGGGCAGATATCATGAATGTAATCGAAATCCATGCCCATGCAGTTGCTGAAATCAGTTCCGCATCTGTCTTCGGATGTAAAGCATTCCTTGACCTCGGCCGTGCATGCGTCAACGCGCATGGCCGCCAGCTTGTCTTTCACATAGCCCCAGATCAGCGGCTCCATCCGCTCGCAAGTATCAACCTGAATCTTGCAAAAGCTGCGCACCATTTCCGGACGGGACAGGCACGAATCCATGGTATCCACGCCTTTGCCGACGATATCGTCCTTGCATGCCTTTTGTATGCAGCTGGAAATGTCGGTCAGGCAAGACTGGCGCATTTTGGATTCCGCCGCCTGCTCTGCCACTTTGATTGTGGGCGCCGCCTCGCGCAGAAAGGCCGGCCACACCATATCGCGAACCGCGACGCATTGGTTTAATACTTTTTCGCAAATATTTCGCTTGGAATCCAGAATTTCCATAGTGGAATCGGTTATGTCAAACTGCGAAACATGCTTTACCTTGGTTCCGGCGGTGCTGGCCGCTGTATTATTCTGCATGTTTTCAGAAGCGATCGTCGAAACGCAGTTCGTCCAATCCTTGCCGCAGGAATCATCAGTCTGCATGCATTTTTTGAATTCGACCATGCAGGTTCCAAGATCGAATTTGTTTGCCTCGTTAAAGCTGTCTTTCAGCGCGGTGCGGACATCCGAGCGGGCGCTGGCCAATTCCTGGTCGGCGGCGTTTTGTTTTTCCGCAACTGTATTTTCAAATCCCTTGCAGTCCGATTTTATCTGCGTGGAATACATCTGCCCCAGAATAGTCAAATCTTTTGAGCACGAATCCGGCATCTGTTCAAGGCAAAGCTGGTTCGCGGCGGAATAAAGCGCGCCGCCTTTTTTATCGCCGATATTGTCAATGCTCTCTTCAAATTCCTCTTCATCATACAATGTGTTGTTAAATATCGACATCAAATCTTGTTTTTTCTTGGCTTTTTCATCAACGGCATCGACTTTCTTCACATTTCCTTTTTCATCGTATTCGCGCGCGCCGTTGAATATGATGTCGGACTGCGCGCCGTATTTTATTTTTTCAACTTCCACTGTTTTGATGTTATTCGCATCAGCCAGCTGTTTTTTTATGTCTTCAAGTTTTTCTTCCAGCCGGGCGTTTTCGTCGCTGCAAGCGCAGCTGCCGCCGTTTCCATTGTCCGGAATGCAAAACTGATCCATGCAGCCATAATAAGAATCATAGCATTCCTGGGAATAAAGCCCTGTCGCCTGCACTTTTGCGCGGACATTGGTTCCGCGCTGAATCGCCGATTGCGTTTTAGCCTTTGCCGCGGCTGGATGCGCGGTCAAGTGCACAGAACATAATACGCACGCAACCAAGAAGATATTGAAGTTTTTATTAATCATACCATCTCTCCATCCAGTGAATTTCTTTACATATTGACATCTTCGCATGATTCCAATTCCTGGCAGAATTCTTCTTTTCCGCCCGAAGCGCTTCCCGCAAAGAACCCGCCGACCGCGCCAACGACGCCGCCTATCGCCGTTCCCCAACCGGGCGTGATCATCGTTCCGGCCGACGCGCCCGCAGCCAATCCGCCGGCGGCAGCCTTTAATCCGCTGGTCGCTTTGGATTCGCCGCCGACTTCGCATACCTGCTGCATGCGGCATACATGGCAGTTGCGCAAAGACGGCTCAAACGAGACGCTTCTTATATAGCTGTAATTTTTGTTGGATTTGTCCGGCGTTTCAACTTTGTAAGTTTCGCGGCAGTTCTTTTCTGCGGCGGCCAAATCCTGTTTGCGCGACAATTCGGCTATTTTCGATTCCAGCTGGCGCATGGCTCTGTTTTCGGCGCCGATTTCCGCAATCAGCTTTGCGCTGTTGAACACATTGTCGCCCAGAGAAGCGCGACCCGTCGGTTTTTTGCTGTCCTTGCATGCAGAGACCGTGGTGTCTTTCTCAAACTTTTTGAAGAATTCGTCAACGGCCGACTTGGAGTTCTCGCGAACTTTCACGCGCAGAGCCGTAAGACCCGCTTCGCTATCCGGTATGCTTGTCAGCGCCGAAACCGTGTCGTCCGCAGGCAGGCATTCCATGTCCGTGCCGCAGGTTTTGCCCAGCTGCTCGCCAAAATAATTCACGCATCCTTGCAGCATCTGATAATCCATTTGCAGCAAGGCCGCCTGTACGATTATGTTGAACTGAGTCTCGCCATTGCAGGACGGGAACATTCTCTGGGGGCACATGGCCGTGATTTCGCTGGTCTTTTTTCCAACACATTCCGGAGCGGTGTAATTTTTTCCGCATTTGTCCTGCAAGCATTTATCTATGTCATTCTGGCAGAATTGCGTGCGCATAAAGCCCAGCTTGTCATTGACGGAATTTTTAATGCCGGGAATAATCTCGTTGCATTCGTCGATAATCGGGCAGATTCCAGCCGCGACACTCACATTGGTCAGACATCCGGAATTGCTGGCTGTCGAGCATCCGTCTTCCAAGCATGCCTGGATTTTCGCAAAACATGTCGCGCGGCGGTTTTTATCCGCATACTTTTCTGCTTCTGCCAGCACGGATTTGGATTCCGCGTCCCAGTCCAGCAAGACATAGGATTTGACGGACATGCACTGGTCCAGAACATCTTCGCAGGCGTGGGCGCGGCGCCCCAGCAGCTCTGCGTCAAGGCAGTTTTCAAAAGTCGCGCCGCATCCGCCCTTGTCCGCGATGCATGATTTATAGGCCAGCAGACATTCGCCGCGATTGTATTTGTTCGTAGTGCCCAGCATCTCAAAGCGCGCTTTGCGAACCGCGGCGTCTGCAACCTTTTTGTTGGATTCCGCCTCGCGCTTTTGATCGGTCAGATAAGTGTTGAAGTTCTTGCAGTCTTGGACAATCATGCGCGAATACAAAGTCTCTTCCATTTCGGCGGAGCTTCCGCATGCTTTCGCCTTGTCGGCGCAATAATCTGCCGCCATGGAATACAAGCCGTCCCCGATATCTTCGTCGGAATCCAGCGCGACATTATCGCCGGTACTGGAATTCAACCATTCTGAAAAGCTGAGCCCCGACGCGCGAGAGCTTTTCTTTGCGGCCTCGCTTTCGCCGAACACCAGCTTGGCCTTGGCGCCCAGTTTTTCGCGTTCCACCCCTTCGTTGTAAAGCTTTTCGGATTCCTCTTGAATTTTTTGGATTTCCTGTATGATTTTCTTCGATTGGTTTATATTTGCGGAACATGCGCAGCGCGAGCCCTCTGATTCATCAAGCAGGCAGAATTCGTCCATGCAAGCGCGATATTCGTCCCTGCATCCGGTCGGCGCGGCCGCAGGTTCGGGCGTTTTGGCAGATTCGGAAGATGATGCGGGCGCTTTCGGCGCGCTTTGCGCCGGCTGTTCGTCGGATATTCCATCGGATTTTACGGATACGGCCAAGTTGGGCATACGCGCCGCCGCCTGTGAAATTCGGGACACGCCGACCCTTGCGTCGCTCCTGTCCGCTGAGTTCGCCGCAAGCGGCAGCAGGAAAAGAATTGCCAAGAAAAATTTTAATTTCATTTGCGAACACCTACATTCTTTATTACAAGCATTTTATCAAATGTGGGGGCTTGGCGCAAGTATATAAAATTTCCTTGATTTTTTTCAAGCCAGCTAATATTATGATAAATTGAATTTAATCAAAAAGGTTTTTTATGGCGAAAGATGATGTGATCGTATTCAACGGCGTTGTTGAAGACAAGCTGCCGAACACGATGTTCCGCGTGAAATTGGAAAACGGGCACGAAATTCTGGCGACGGTCTGCGGAAAGATGAGAAAGGCCAGAATCTGGGTCAATGTCGGCAAAAAAGTGCGCGTTGAAATGACTCCTTATGACTTGGACAAGGGGCGTATCACTTTCGTGGAGCGCAACAGGCCCGCGCCCGATGCGGCCGGTCCGGCCAATGTCTAGCTGACTGACCGACTGTTTAGCGCCTCAAACATTTTCCTCTTGCTCAGTTTTTCATAATTTTGCTAACATTTGTTTCAAGAATGAAAAGACTGTTTGCCCTTTGTTTTTTATTTTTCATAATCTGCGCGGGCGCGCCCATGCGGACTAATGCCGCCGTGCGCGATCAAGATGTCGTAAATCGCCAGAAAACCGAAACGGCGGCGGCCGCATCCAGAACGGCGGCGACGGCCAGGACAACCCAGAAAACCGTGCCAAGGACAGCCGCATCCGCAAAGCGGACCGACAGCGCGCGCGCAACCGTATCCAGAACGGCGTCCGCGCCCAAGACGACGCAGAAAGCCTCTCCCAGAACCGCGACCGCATCGACATCGACAATTTCGCGCGCGGCCGCAAACACCGGCGCTGCGGCATCTCTGACCAAGACGGCCAAAACCGCGCGCGCCGCGATAACGGCCGCAGAATCAAAAACTTTCGGAACCGGATACAATTCGTGCCGCGACGCGTACTTTACCTGCATGGATCAATTCTGCGCGAAACGGAACGACACTTACCGCCGCTGCATATGCTCGTCGCGATTAGATGAAATACAATCCAAAGAGCGCGCGCTGGGCCAGACGGCGCAGCAGCTGCAGGACTTCAAGGATTTGAACTTAGATTCGATATCAAAAACCGGCGCCGAAGTAAAGGCCATGCTGTCCGCGACAACCGGCGAATCGGCATCCGCATCCGCAAAAGACAATTCAGCCAGCGCGCAACAGTTGGAGGGAATCAGCGCCGTGCTGGCCAAAACAAAATCCAATTCGCTGTCAACCCAGGGCAAGCTGGATATAGCCGGAGATATAAATGTCATCTGGTCCACCACGGATTTGGCGGCCGGCGCGGACATCATGAATCTGACCGGCGAAAAGCTTTACAATGCCGTGCACTCTCAGTGCGCCGAATTCGTAGCCGGAAGCTGCGAATCAAAATCCATTTCCAGCATGGTTGTGTCGGCGTACGGAATGTACATCGAAAACGACTGCACCAGCCTGTCCAATGCCCTGGCTAAAAAGACAACGGAAGCGGGCGGCGAGATACGTCAAACCGAACGCGAGATGAATCTTGCAAGATTGGACAATTACAACGCTCATAATTCGACCGGCATCAACGACTGCATCGCCCAGGTTCGCAAAGACATCACATCATCGGGGGCATGCGGCGAAAATTACGTCCATTGCCTCGACATAACCGGAAAATATTTGAATCGCGATACCGGCGAGCCTATTTACAGTCCGGATTTTTACCAATTGGAATTGCAGGTTTCGCTGACCGGGGACGTCTTGTCGAACCAGGCGAACAGAATGCTGGTCGCGGAACTGAACAAGAAAAAAACATTCGCAGAGCGCGGCTTGGACACCTGCCGCGATTTGTCGGGCGAAGTATGGGATGAATTCATGCGCCAGGCTGTCGCTGAAATATACCAGGGCCAGCAGTCGCGCATAAGACAGGTCAAGAACGAATGCGTCGAAGTGGTGAACAACTGCTATGACACGCAAAGCAAATCATTGAAAGATTTCAGCAATATCAAGGAACAGCTGGTGTTGGGCGCACGCATGGAATTATCGGAACAAATGTGCAAGGAAAAGCTGGACGCATGCAGCAATCTCTACGGCGGCAGCAGCGCCGGTCTTTCCGAATTGATATCGACAATGTCAAAAACGGTGGATCAGACAATTGCAAAAGATTGCAAAATCGCGCTGGAAGAATATGCTCTTGATATATGCGCTACACCCAGCAGCGATATTCTTCACGCTTATCCGTATTCCTGTCGCGTATATGCGCCCGGCAATCAAATATACGCCACTGTTCCCGCATGCAACCAAATATTCACAACCAACCCCGACGGCTCTTCCCAAGAGCTATATGACTGCACACCCGCGGAAAGCACCAGCGGATACAATTGTCCGGCTTACAAACAATACAACAGTTGCGCGCAACACTACGTTATGGTTAAGTCAGATTGCAAGCGCGACGATGTTGAAGCAAACAATATAATGCCCGGAAACCATTGCTCGCCTTGCCCGGACGGATATAGATGCGAAGGCGGCACCGCCCCCGCCGTCCTTACTCAGGTTCCGACTGAATCTCCGGATTGCGGCGACGACTATGTCGGCAGCTTGTATCAAAAGCTGGTGCGTTATGGACTGCAAACTTGCATGCGTCCATCTATACCGTTGAACGAACCCATATCAACCTATGTTCTGGGCGATGTGAATACAGTTATGGATGCTATAAAAGTAAAAATGGGCACGGAATTGGCGGCTGAATGCGAACGTTTGGGCGGAACCTGGATCAGCGACCCATGGATTGATACGAATGATGATAAGTGCCATGATGTAAATAAAAATTATTGCGGATGTGATAGCAATACCAGAACCAACACTGCTGATTGTAATTGTCCTTCCAGTTGCCAAACAGCAATGTGGTATAAAAAGTTTTATGACGGAACCAGTGCTAATAAAAAATGGGGATATTGCGCCCCCCCCCTCTGACAAATTAAAATTTTTGTCAACATATATTAAAGTATGGAATTTTTTATATTTTATAAAACGATTTTTTGTGATATAATTTTAAAAAAGAATTATGAAAAAAACAATATCTGCATTTTTGCTGATTTCCAGCTGTCTGGCCGCCCATGCGGCGGTGGCGGCTATCCCTTGGTGGCAACAGCCTACAATATGCAAGCCCGTCCCGACGCAATGCTATGCGAATATGAGCAATGGATTCGAAGCCGGAATGTGGGACGCGACTGGAAACTGCTGGGGCTTGAAGATAATATGTCCCGAAGCGCTGGCGCCGGCCGGCAATGCTCCGGTTGCGATGGGAAAGAAAACGATTGCAAACGGCACTGGAATAAATTCCGACTTTGATACGAATATGTTTAATAATGACTGTTTTGGCGCCAGAAAAACAATCGCCAACGGCAGCCAGGCATCCGTGGGCGGAGCTTTCGTAAATGTGTGGTGCAGCGGCGTTTTAAGCAGCGCGGACGAGGAATTGCCGACCGGCGAAATAACTTTTGGCAGCCAGCCGACATGCAGCATTCTTGCCGCAGACGGCTGGGTCGCGGCATTGAATCAAAAATGCTATGGAAAATATTACGATCCGGCAAATTATTACATTGAATGCGAAGGCAATGATTTGCTGCCGAAAAGATTAATAACGTTGAACGGCGCGGAAGCCGTGGTCGGCGCGGGTCCTGCTAATTCGGGCTATCCGGCGGACAAAAAAGCGGCCGATGAGTTATTTGACAAAATGCAGTCGGTATCCGCCGCACAAAAAGCAAAATATTTCTAGAATAAAACAGCAACCGCCATTTGATAGTTGAGAAATTAATAGCCTCTCTTGATAAAGAGGGGGAATCCTAGCGTGGCTTAGCCCCTCTTGATAAAGAGGGGAAAATCCGAGCACAAGGTTGGCCCCTCTTGATAAAGAGGGGAGAAAAGCTTGGCGGCTTTGCCGCCCTTAGCTTTTCGGGGAGATTTTTGTTTGAGTATTAAAAATAAGAATATTTCTTCTTCTTTTTTGTTTATAAGA
>JAITJD010000034.1 GCA_031279085.1 Rickettsiales bacterium
TTTGACCGAAGAAATGTGGGAGAAAACCGGACACGATGAAATGCTGGTGTTTCAACCATGGCCCGTCGCGGATAAATCAAAGCTGGCCAAGACCAGCCAGACTCTCGCGGTCAGCGTCAATGGAAAGCACAGGGGCGAAGTGGCGCTTGCGGCCGATGCCGGCCAAGATGCGATTATCGCGGCCGCAAAAGAAGCCGCGTCAAAGTTCCTGACCGGCGAAATTGTAAAAACAGTTTTCGTTCCCGGACGCATGGTGAATTTTGTCATCAGATGATTGCGCTACATTTTATCCGGCACATTCAGCCCCATCAGGCCGATTGCCCGCGACAGCACTTCTATGGATTTTTCAACGATTGCAAATCTATGCGCCCGGACAGCCGGGCTGAGATCGTCGCGCAAAATCGGACAGCTGTGATAAAAAGTGTTTATGCTCTGGCACAAGTCGTACGCATAATTCGCCAGAACATCCGGCGCGCGGCGATCAAACGCGACGTTCACTATGCGTTCGAAATCGGCCGCCATCAGCAACAAGCCGCGTTCGTCGGGATGCAAAGAGACAATTTGCGCGCCGCCGTCATGGTGGATTGAATCCGGATTCACTTTCTTAATAATGGAATTCAGGCGCACGGCGGTATAAAGAACATACGGCCCGGTGCGTCCTTCGAAATTTGTCACCTCGTCCGCATCAAAGATATAATCCGATTTCATATCATGTATAAGGTCGTTGAATTTCAGCGCGGCCAGCGCGATCATCTCAATTGTTTCATCCGGCAGATTTTTGCCCGCTTCCAGCACCCGCGCGCGCGCGGCATCGCCCACCATCTGCACAATATCCAACAATCCCGCCACATTTCCATCACGCGTCTTATAGGGTTTTCCATCCGCCCCGTTGATTCCGCCAAAATACGGAAATTCCAATTTATCCGCGGGAAAAACTCCGGAAATCTCGGCCGCGCGGAACAACTGCGCAAAATGCAGCTTTTGGCGATAATCGGAAAAATAAATTATCTTGTCGGGATTGTCCGTGATTTTCCGATAGTACATCGCGGCCAGATCCGTGGAATCATAAGTGTCCGCGCCGCGCGAATCACGCCACATGTACGGCGGCATCGGAGCATTGTCTTCATCGCGCCTCAACTTTATTATTTCCGCGCCGTCATCCTTTTCGATCAGATTCTTGGCGCGCAGAATTTCCTCAACAGGCCCCAAATATTTCGCCGCGTTTCTTTCGCCCAAAGTATTGTCAAACGGCAGCATGTTCAGGCGGCGCACCACATTCGACATTTGGTCAAGGCTGATTTTCAGCATTTTCTCATACAAGGCGAAATAGTCCGCGCGCCCGTCTTGAAATTCTTTTTTTATCAAAAGAACCTGTTCCAGAAATTCGGGATTTTCTTTTGAATATGCGCTGGCGGCCGGGTAGTAATCGTTGAATTCTGATTCGTCAATTTTAAAGTCCGGCTTGTTCCAGTCATTCGGAAATTTCTTCATAATCCAAGCAATGACCAGCGCCATTGGACGCCCCCAATCGCCTATATGGTTATAGGAAACCGGCTTGTGCCCCAGAAATTTCGCCATGCGATAGAAAGTGTCGCCGATAATGCCCCCGCGCAGGTGCCCGATATGCAAAGACTTGGCCACATTGTACGAGCCGTAATCCAAATCGATTTTCAAAGGCGCGGCTTGCGCGCTAATATCCAGCGGCGCCAAACCGGCTTTTATAATAAATTCATCTTTTAACTTTATGTTAATAAAGCCCGGGCCGGCGATGGAAACTTCTTTTATTTCCGGTATATCATTTATATGCGGAATCAGCATATTCGCGATGTCGCGCGGGCTTTTTCCCAGCGGTTTTGCCAGCACCATGGCGATATTTGTGGAAAAATCCCCAAAGTCGCGGACTTTCGGCACTTCTATGACAATGTTATCCAAAATATCGGCCACCGACGCGGCCCCGATATCAGGAACATCGCGCAGTTTTGATTTGATATTATTTGATATTGTTTTATGAATATTCATGCCGGCCCTTTGTATCATTGTCATGAATAATACATAATATTCCGGCGATATTCAAGCATTATCAGCTGACTTTTTTTCTAAATTCCGCGCTTGGGCGAAATGTGGCGACGCGTCGCGCTGAAATGACGGCGGGCTTGCCGTTTCTTGGGTTGCGCCCCATGCGCTCGGCCTTTTCGAGTATTTTAAAGCTGCCCAGTCCGGCGAATTTGACTTCTTCCCCGCGAGCCAATGATTCCGCTATTTCATTAAAAATAAGGTCGACCAGCTTGTACGAATCCGTTATGGTAAGCCCAAATTCCTCACGCAGTTTGTTTGCGAAATTTATTCTTGTTATTGTTGCCATTGCGAAATTCCTTTTTGTTGAAAATTCAAGCTGCAAATAATTAAAAACAGCTTGCGGTTTTACACCCTTATCAAGGCGGCGCCCCATGTAAGGCCGCTGCCGAACGCTGGATATAATACCAGATTTCCTTTTTTTATCAAGCCATTGTCAAATGCATGCGATAAAGCCAGCACTCCGGAGGCCCCCGATGTGTTGGCATGCTTGTCAACGGTGACAATTATCTTGTCCAGCGGAAACCCCAAACGTTGCGCCCCGCTTTGAATAATGCGCAGATTCGCCTGGTGCGGAATTATCCAGTCCACACTGTCGGCGGTTATTCCGGCATGCTCCATTATATAATTTGCCGCCTCCGGCATCAGCGTCACCGCTTTTTTATAAGTTTCGGGCCCGTTCATTTTTATTTTGTGATCCGGTGTGCCGTACAGCATGCCAAATCCGCCGCCATCGGCCATTATTACAGTATCGATGATTCCGGAATAGCTGGATGCGGAATGCTCGAAAATCAAAGCGCCGGCGCCGTCGCCGAACAGCACGGCGGTGCTGCGATCCGTCCAGTCTATAAAGCGCGTCATTTTCTCAGAACCGACAACCATTATGCGGTTGTGCATTCCGGCGGTGAAAAAAGCGCGCGCGCAATGCAGCGCGTAAATATAGCCGGTGCACGCGCCGCGGACATCAAAAGCGGGAATCTGCGCGGATGCGCCCAGCTTTCCCTGAACCTGGACGCCCACGGATGGAAAATCCAATTC
>JAITJD010000012.1 GCA_031279085.1 Rickettsiales bacterium
CCCCCGATGATACTGAAGATAATAATAAAGATAATAATAACGAGGAAACGAAACCAAGTGAGTCTGAACAACCACCAGAGCCTAAACCAAAAAAAGATGAATTAAGCGATGAAAACAAAAAGATTTTGAAAGATAACGCCGATACAATTGCCAAGAATAACGAAATAGCTGAAAAACAGGAACAAGAGCGGGAGAAACTAAAAGAAGCAGTAAAAAATGGCGATACCGAAGCAGCTGAAAAAATAAAACAAGATATGCCGAAACAGGAGCAATTGCAAAATTTGAAGATGAAAGTTGAAGTGCAGAATAACGAAAAGCCAAAGTTGCGAATGCCGTCCGCTCCCTCCGCCGGCAACGGTGCAAAATAAAAAGGCATAAATAAAGTTAGTAAAACCATGAAAAAATTATTGATTATTTTCTTTTCTGTTTTAATAGTGATGCCGATGGCTGGACACGCCGCCAAATCTCCACCGTTAACAGTTGAGCAATTACAATGTGCTAGATTCAACATAAAAACAGGATTAGGGGTAAATGATGTTTCACCTTATGAAGGTAATTATACTATTAATGAGTTAGATAAAAAGTTAAGAGATAGTCGCAAAGATTTGAATAAGTGGTTATCAAACCTTGCTGGGCTTAACCCGTCTGATAAAGAAAATAATGAATATGTAAAACAGGCATGCAAGCATGTGAAAGAGATTGAAGTATTAGAAAAAAGAATTAACGAACTTAAAAATCCGTCGCCTAATCCGCCAAAAAAGAAAATAAACCCAAACCTTGAATCTCAAAAAGAAACAGTACGCAATAATATAAGAGACCAAAATACAGAAAAATCGGGGGATTCCAAAACAGCCACACCCTCGCCTACATCGAACAAAGATAAAACTAACACCACGACAACGGAAACGGCGGAACCACCTAAACCGAGAGAAGAAAAAATTGACAACGAGCAGTTTGCACCCAAGCAAGTTGACGCCAAGCAGTATGCACCCAAGCCAGAAACAATCAAAAAGCCTGCGGAAACTGCCGGCACAGATTGCACGACATGCAACAAAAATGGCCAGCTTTGCACGATTAAAAGTAGTGGGGAATACCTTTCTTGCATAAAAATACCTGAATGCCCGGCTGATGAAGCTACTGTAAAGAACCTCAGAGATAAATTAAAAGATTATGACTATTCCGCCAATAGCAAGGAAATGCGGCAAAAGGCAGACAATTTCTACAAAACCTGTCTGGAAGGCATAAACAAAAAAAGCAAACAAGACAAAAAAGACGCAAAAAAGCAGGCTACCCAGGAAGAAATTGACGCAGCGAAAGAAGAATGCGATGCCAAAGGCAGCGGCTATGAATGGAAAAAGATAGAGGGTAAGGTCGCCGGAGTCAATATTTCCAAAGTAAAGGGACTATTTATGAAAGATACCCACGGGTATTACTGCGATGATTCTGGTTATGAAAGCGCGGTGAAAGAATACAATGCCGCCGTTGAAAAGGCACGGGAAGCCTACAACAAGGAAGTGAAAGATATCCTTAACGCCGAGAAAGAAGCCGTAAAGGCACAAAAAAAATAATGCCAAAGCTGCGAATTAAAAAATGAAAATGTTGAAAATCTTATTAGTTTTATTTCTGGCGCCTTTGTCCGCGATGGCTGAGGATGCTATTGACGCGGCGGCAAAATTAGAAGCAGCGCACGACAAATACATAAGCAGTATTGAAAGCGCTAAAACAACTTTGGCAGGCAAAGTCAAACCTGAAAATGCACAAACGCATGCAGACAAGGATTCGGAAAACGCAGTAAAAGCTAAGAAAACAGCGGAAGAAAAATTAGCAGATATAAAGAAAGGCGTGGAAGTTAATACGAACGAAGATGTTGCTGGACGTGAGGGTACGGGCGAAGGTACTAATGACGGGGAAAATAATGGCGGTGATACTGATTCGAAAGATCCGCCAAAGCTTTCCGAAGAAGACTCTCAGAAAAAAATTGACGAGCTGGAAAAAAACGCCCAGGCGATGCGCGATAAAGAAAACTCGACAGCCAACAAGCTGCTGGGCGCGGCCGCAATCGGCGCGGCGGGATACGGCGCCAGCCAAATGCTGCAAGGCAAAGCCGAACAATCCGCCGATGAAGCCGCAGAACGCGACATGGCCGCATATCTGGCCACTTTTAAATGCGACTACGGACAGGGACAGAATGTCAAGGGCGGCGAAAAAGGAATAACTCTGCCGGCTGAAAACTTGATATCTTTGCGAACCGAATACACGACTTTGGCAGCCGCATTAAAAGGAACCAAGGAATCTCTGGGTCTGGCGCCAGGAATTGAATCGGAAACAATAATTGACAAGGCCAGCTCTGGACTTTATGACAACGCAGCTCTCGGCAAGACCAGCGGCTCTTTCACCAGCCTGTCGGCGGCGCTATCCGGGGACGAGGCGGCCAAGGCCGCATGGGACGCGCAAAAGGCTGAATCCGCAAGCACGGCGAAAACCGGCATGATTACCGCCGGCGCGGGGCTGGCGATCGGCGCGGTTGGAAATTTGGTCTTGAACACCGCCGGCAAAGATGGAAAAAATATCCTTGGACAATTGGTCGCCAAGGAACGTAGCGCTGAAATCAACAAAAAATATTCCGAACTTATCGCCGCCAGCGAAAAACTTAAAGCAGGGGTCGACGGAAAGCCGGATATCCTCCAAACTTGCCCTGCTGACTCAACAGGAACTCCTCCTTATTGTCAATGCAAAGACAGCGCAGCGCGCTACTTTAAAGACAAAGGTTGCCAGCCATGCGAAGGCGGCAAGACTTATGACGATAATAATGAGTGCAAATGTCCGGCAGAGAAGCCTGTGGATTTAAATGGCATCTGCACTAAACAGGAGCCGGAATGCAAGTTGAGTGGATTGTTGAAAACAGACAAATGCGAATGCATAGAGAATGCAGAAGAAACCTCTTCAAAAACGAATTCATATTTGAATTTGGCTTCGAATACAACTGACGAATGTAAGTGTAAAGAAGGCTATTATTATGTTTCCCCGGATAATTCATGTCGGCCAAAACAGGAAACACCTGTATCAGATGCCAAGCTTGCAGATTTATCCACAGACAAGCTGTTTGCACCAGGAAAATACCAATTAGACGCAAGTGCGATAAATGTACTTGACGCGAATGTACAACAGTTTGTTGATAAGGCACAAAAGGCCAGTACCGAATCTCCATTTTGCATAATAATAACCGGACATACGGACAGGACTCAATTTACGAAAAGCAGCACGATGACCAACCAGATACTTTCCGAAAATCGCGCGAAGGCGATTAAAGATTATCTTGACGGTAAAATAGGAAATGCTTTGATTACAAAAGCCATTGGAGTGGCTGATGGTGAATGCACCTCGCCACCATACAAAGCCAACGCTGATGAATGCAGAAAAGTCAACCTGTCAATAAAAGAAGGGGCTTGTCCAATATAATAAAAAACGCCCGATAGGGCGTTTTTTTTAATTAATAAGAGCAAGTTCCTTTTGATAAAGAGGGAAAAATCCGAGCACGGGGCACGCCCCTCTTGATAAAGAGGGGAACAAAGAGCAAACTTGGACATGCCCCTCTTGATAAAGAGAGGGAATCCTAGCGTGGGTTAAGCCCCTCTTGATAAAGAGGGGAGAAAAGCTGGGAGCTTGCGTTAGTCAAGCGACCTTAGCTTTTCGGGGAGATTTCTGGTTGAGTAGTAAAAGAATATTTCTTCTTCCTTTTTTGTTTATAAGATAAAGATTAATTTACATTTTTTAACTAACAACTAATATCTACTAACCCTTCAACCAAAAATCCCCCAAGAAATTGTAAACGGCAAAGCCGTTAACAATTTCTGTCCCCCTTTACCAAGGGGGACAAGCCAAGACCGAATCTTGCGCCAGGTTTTGAACTTGATTCGCCAATGAGGGGGACTAACTTATTACTAAATCAGAATTCAGTCAAGTTATAAAAAATTCTGAGGATTTACATCTATTTTTACACGGACATTCGCGGGAA
Source organism: Rickettsiales bacterium (assembly GCA_031279085.1). Taxonomy (GTDB): domain Bacteria; phylum Pseudomonadota; class Alphaproteobacteria; order Rs-D84; family Rs-D84; genus JAITJD01. The sequence goes on from JAITJD010000012.1 coordinate 4,016, forward strand.
CTTTCAGCCGCGACAGCCATTGCCTTACTATCGGCTGCAAATTCGCGCGCTCGTCGCCGGCAACCAGAAACCGCATTCTGAACCAGTTGCGTATCTGATATATCTGCGCCGGAATTGGCCCCATAATTCGCGGACTGGCCGCCGAAAGCTTGGAATCGCCCGACACCAGCTTTGGAGCAATCGCCGCCAAGTCCGCGCAATACTTTTGCAATGCCAATTCCTTTTGAGCTTCAACTATCACGGCTATCAGCTGCCCGAACGGCGGCATTCCGGCCGCCTTACGCGCTTCTAAGTCCGCATTCATGAAAGCATCGCGGCCGCCGGCGCAAATCGCCTTGATAACGGAATGTTCCGGCTGATAAGTCTGCAATAAAACCCGGCCGGGCAACTGGCCTCGCCCCGCCCTGCCCGCGACTTGGAACAACTGTTGGAAACTATGCTCGCCCGCGCGAAAGTCCGGTCCGAACAATCCCATGTCGGCATCAACGACGCCGACCAGCGTCAGGTTTGGAAAATGATGCCCCTTTGCCAGAATTTGCGTGCCTATTACAATGTCTATCTCGCCCGATTCCATTCTGCCGACCAATCTTTCCATGGCCTGGCGGGACATCATCGTATCGCTGGATACCAGCGCGGTGCGCGCGGCGGGGAATTTGGCATGGACTTCTTCCTGGATTTTCTCCAAGCCCGCGCCGCGCATGGAAATTTCCCCGCCGCAGTCCGGACAAGCGCCAGGCATTGGCGAACTGCGCCCGCAGATATGGCACAAGAGCTTGCCCGATACCTTTTTATGATAAGTCATTCCGACGCTGCAATCCGGGCAAGTCGCACCCCAACCGCACTTTTTGCATTGGACGATAGGCGCGAACCCGCGTCGGTTTATAAACAGCATTATCTGCTGATTTTCTCCCAAGGTTTCTTCAATGGCTTTGCATAATGTCGGCGACAGGTTGCCCCCCCCGGGCGGAGCATAAGATTCAGGCGTTTCTTTTCGCATGTCGATTGTTTCAATCAAGGGCATGTTCGCGCCGCCGAATCTTGAAGCCAGGCGCAGCTGCTTATACTTTCCGGCGCGGATATTTTTGACGGTTTCCGCCGCCGGCGTCGCGCTGGCCAGCACTATCGGAAAGCCCGCGATCTTCGCGCGCAGCACCGCCATGTCGCGGGCGTGATAATTTCCCATATCTTCCTGCTTGTACGAGCCGTCATGCTCCTCGTCAACCACAATCAGCCCAAGATTTTGCCAAGGCAGAAACAACGCGCTGCGCGTCCCCACGACCATTCTTATCTGACCGGCGGCCACGCCTCGCCAGATATCGCGACGACGCGCGGCTGTCAAGTTGCTGTGCCAGACGACCGGCGGCGCGCCGAAGCGCCCCGCAAAGCGGGATATGAACTGCGCCGTCAGCGCGATTTCAGGCATCATCAGCAGAACGGACTTGCCGGCCGCATACGCGCGCATCGCCGCGTCAAAGTAAACCTGGGTTTTTCCGCTGCCCGTTATTCCGTCCAAAACAAAAACCGAAAAGCCCCGGCCGCATGCGGCCATTTCGTTTGCAGCCGCCTGTTGTTCGGCATTCAGTACTATATTTCCCGTATCAAAATAATTTGCCTGTGTTTTATGCTCCGCGATCTGCGCCCTATTGCCTGCGGGGGAAAGAATTCCTTTCTTAATCATCGTTCTGACCACGGCCGGGCTGACGCGCGCAATATTGCAAATGTCATTCGCGCCCATTGGCTGATTGTCATTAGCGGCAAAAGCGTCCGCGACCGCCTGGCGGCTTTCCGTCATGCGTTTTTTTTCGTTAAAATCGAAAGAATACAACTGCTGGACAACAGGCGGAGAAAAAATGTCGGAAACATTCAGTATCAAGCGCAAGACCGCCCCGGGATTCATCATCGTCCATTCGGACATTCTTGCTATCCAATCCAGATCGCCAGCCTGCAATCTGGAATCGTAAATCTCTTGCACGGGCTTGATTTTCTCAGGCGCCAGCCCGGAATCGCCCGACCCGATAATGACGCCGACATACGGCCGGCCAATAATAGAAACCAGAACAAAAGCGCCTATCTCCGCAGGCGCGGCCAATCGATAATCATATCCCGAATTCGCGGCATTCGGTATCAAGACTTTGACAATATCATTTTCTTTGAACATGTAATAAAAATACTTGATTCTTTGTTTGTTTTCAATATCAATCGACATCTTGACAATTCCGTATCTTTGGCCATACAATAAAAAACTTGATTTTTTATTTATTTTCAATATCATTGAAACTACTCAAAAAAGTTTCTTAATGTTTCTTGTTTCGGAACGGTTTATTTTTGAATTTTTTTATTTTTTGACATATCTGATCCCCGGCGCGGGACGGCGCATTTTTCTGCGCGCTGAAAAGCTGTATGATTTTCGCAAAAAAATGACCGCGCTGCGGGCGGTCTGCCCCGGTATAAATTTCAGGCGTCTCAAAATGTTCCGCGGCGGCTGGAACATAGGCTTTATAGCCGAAGGCAGATATGTATTCAAAATTCGAAAACGCAAAAGCTCGCTGATTCCAGCGGAAATCATGCGCGAGAAAAGAATTACCGAGGCATTCGCGCCAATTGTGCCGGCCAGAATTCCAAAGCTGGAAATAATAAAAGCCGGAGAATATGTTTTTTATAAGTATGAATTTATACCTGGAAAGAATCTTAATATGATACCGATTCGAACCATCAGAAAAAATGTTGAAAAACTGGGGCGGCAGATTGCGGAATTTGTCTTTGATATGCATAATTCCGATCCGGAATCAATCCGCGACTTAAAGACCGGCGACGGGGACGGCTGGAACCACAACGACCTGTGCAACAATATAATAGTAAATCCAAAAACAATGGAAATCAATGGCATCATAGATTGGGAATACGCCGGTTTCGGAAAGCTGGAAACGGAATTCAAAAATATTTCCAGATTCAGCAGAAATATGCGGGATTCCGGTATTCTCGAAGTCGTGCGCCGCGAATATGAAAATATTCGGGGCTAGTCGCTTTTTATTCGTCATTCATATCAAGAAACAACCTATGTCGGCATCGGTCGGCAGGTGATCTATCACGGCATCGGCGGAAAACTGCGTCCGGAACCAAGTATATTGGCGCTTGCAGTTTCCGCGCTCTATTTTTCTGCGCCATTGGTTCATGGCTTCATCGCGGCTGATTTCTCCGCGCAGGTATTTTGAGATTTCCAAAACGCCGTCAGCGCGCATGACCGGCAAATCGCGCGGCAGATTCATGATGGCGCGGACTTCGTTTTCAGAATTGACGTCCAGTATTTTCATGCGCCGCGCGATGCGTTCCAACACGACTTCTTTCGGCGGAAGAATCAATATCTTGTGCGGAATTTCCGGCAAAATCCGGATATTCGGGCGCGATTGAAATTCGGACAATGTCCGGCCTGTTGCCAGAAAGACTTCTATGCCGCGCGCAATTCTCTGCCTATCGTTCGGCGATATTTTAACGGCCCACTGCGGGTCGTGCTGTTTCAAAAATTCGTATCCGTTTTGCATGGCGCGGGCGGCGTCCCGGAATTCTGGCGCGATTTCTGGAATATCGGAAAAGCCGACAGTCAGCGCGCGCAGATAAAATCCCGCGCCGCCGACGAAAATGGGAGTTTTTCCAGCGCTCAGCGCGGCATCGTATTCCGCGCGCGCCATCTTTGCCCAAGCGCCCGCAGACAAAGGCGCGTCCGGCGCCGTAATCGAATACAGCCTGTATGGAACCTCGTCTATCAAGTTATCGGACCGCCGGCAATGCGGCAACCCCGCCAAGGGCGACGCGGATATGTTTTCGATTCCGCGGTAAACTTGAACGGCATCGGCGTTGATGATAACGCCATTAGCGCGTTTTGCCAAGGCATGCGCGAAATCCGATTTTCCCGACGCGGTCGGGCCCGTGATAATGTAAGATTTTATTTCCATTGCGCTTTCGATTATAAATTGTATAATTGCCAAAGTCCAATAAAGAAAAGGAGTATTTCAAAATGTCAAAAATCAAAGTGGCTATAAACGGTTTCGGGCGCATTGGGCGCTTGGTTTTGCGGGCGGCATTGGAATCTGGACGCCAAGATTTGGAATTTGTGGCGATCAACGATTTGGCTCCGGCCGAACAGAACGCCTATCTGCTGGAATATGATTCCGTGCACGGCAAACTGCCGATGGATGTAAAGCTGGACGGCGACATGATTGTCGTCGGCGATCACAAAATCAAATGTTTTGCTGAAAAAGATCCGACGAAATTGCCTTGGGGCGAAATGGGCGTCGACATCGTCATGGAATGCACCGGCATTTTCGCCACTGCGGATAAAGCGAAAGTGCATCTGGATTGCGGCGCCAAGCGCGTATTGATATCCGCCCCGGCCGACGGCGCGGACAAGACGATTGTGTTCGGCGTTAACGAAAACACATTGACCAAAGATGACAAGATTGTTTCTAACGCGTCTTGCACGACGAACTGCCTGGCGCCGATGGCACAGGTTCTTGATGAGAAATTCGGCATAGTCGACGGCTGGATGACGACAATCCATTCGTATACCGGCGACCAGCAGCTGCTGGACAAAGCGCACAAGGACCCGCGCCGCGCGCGCGCGGCCGCGATGTCCATGATACCGACCAGCACCGGCGCGGCCAAGGCCATCGGCTTGGTTCTGCCGAAATTGGAAGGAAAGCTGGACGGCACGGCGATTCGCGTTCCGACGCCGGACGTATCCATTGTGGAACTGGTCGCGACCGTTTCAAAGCCGGCAACAGTCGCGGACATCAATGCGGCGATGCGGGCGGCGGAATCAAATATCTTGGGGTACAGTCAAAAGCCGCTGGTATCGATTGATTTCACGCATGACGCGCACAGCTCTATTTTCGACGGCACCATGACCAAGATTGTTGGCGGCAAGCTGGTGCATGTGGCCGCATGGTACGACAACGAATGGGGTTTTTCGAACCGCATGTGCGACACGGCGGCCGAAATTGGAAAATTGTTGTAAAATAAAAGTGTTTTTCTACGGGCGGAACTTCTGCGGCAACAGGTCTTTAATATACCGGATAGTTCCGCGGATAGCCGCCGCCCGCAGAATCCAAATCGGATTTTACCCCGCATCCCGCAACGGCGGCTATAATTCCGACGAATATAAACAGCGCTAATAATTTTTTCATGTCTGGCATTATATAATCAAAATCCACGCGATGTCAAAAAATAAAAAAAGCGGCCATCAGTTTTTTTAACTTGATATTGATTATATTACTGCAATAATCCGGTTCAGAGAGAAATAAAAGGATATCGCAATGCTGGAAAACAGAAATTTCTCTTTTTTAAATCTTTTTGACGGAGCTTTCTTCATATCAATCGATGGTCCCAATGGCTGCGGAAAAACAACTGTAATCAATGAGCTGGCCGAATGCTTCAAAAATGCGGAAATAAAATTCAAATTAAAAGAAGAGCCAAGGCCGGGCGGATATGTCAGGACGAAAATAGTAGAGGCTAAAAATCCGGCGCAGCTTAGCCAAATGGAAATCATGAAATGTTTTATGAAAGAAAGGGATTCCAATATAAAATACCGATATATCCCGCAAATGTTGATGGGGAATCATATAATATGCTCGCGCCATTTGGTTTCCACGCATGTGTACCAGGGGGAATTCGGCGACTTGGGCGCCGATGTCATTAACGAAAAATATCAAAAGACTCTGAACAATCCTTTTGTCAGATTGTGCAATTTCAAAGGGCTGTCTTTTCAGATATCCTTGCAGTTGGACTTAAATACTCTGTTGCAGCGCCGCAATAATCGCAAAGCCAACGGACAGGAAGCGACGGACAATATGGAACAATCGGCAAAGGCTGAAATCGCGGCATATAATAAAAGATATTTTCCAGAACAGATTTTTGTTGACGCAAACGGCACGTCAGAGCAGATATGCCTGAATATTATCAATGCGGTCAGGCAAGAGGTTATGGAAAGAATAATGTCAGGAAAATTGCGTTAACAATAAAAAGTTATTCGGGCCGGATCGCGTTCATGACGGGGTAAATTTTCCGCGCAAGGCCGGATTATTGTACATTTTCATCTGATAGTATGATTGGTGTCTTTTGCTGCCATGAATGTATTCGGCAATCAGCACTTTGATAGATTCCAACAAATCGCGGCGCTGCCCGATCAGTTTTTGTGTCTTTGACAGGCACTCTGCGCGAACCTTGCGATTTTTAGCGCATTCCTGCATATGATATATCTTTATAGCCATGATGGACAGGCGATCAATCGCCATTCCCAAAGATTCCGTATTCAGCGGCGCCTTGCCGGCGCCGACAGACTCGCCGGCCAGCATTAACGACAAGGTTTCGTCAATCTTTTCAGCAAAGTCGTTTCGCAATTGGTTGAAACGGTCGATGCGATGCTTTGCATCGGCGATATATTCCGGCGGGACATCTTTGCGACGCGATTCGTCCTCGACGCGCCACAGCATGAAATTCATCATATGATTTGCACGCGCAAATCCCCGCAATGTCGCGAACTCGGGCTTTGGGCATGATTCTCTCAACCAGTAATCAGAATCATCAACAGGCTCTTCCTTGTGCCATTCAGCCGTCCATTCGGTTTGCAATGCCGCGATTTTCCCAATGTTCGCAAAAAACGAAGGCTTTGGCATCAGCCTTATGATAAGCGGATTATCAGGATAAATTTCAATGTCAGCAATCTTGGAGAAATAATAAAAAACATCAAACTCCTGATAATCCAGGCCGGTCAAATGTTTTATTTTATATTCCTGCCGCGGAAAAATATTAATGAATAGAGTATCGTAATGCGCATGAATCAGTCGGCTGTCATGGGGCTGCGGGACTTGGAAATTCAGAATGAAATCATCAAAGGTCAGCCACCAGCTGTCCGCGCTGTTTATATCCGCCAGTTTTCCGACGCATTTGAAGATATCCGGCATTGCGGCGGCTTCGCGCGGTTTTTCCAATTCCTCGGAAATCGCCGCGATGATTTTTTTGATATCAAAGTCAATTATGCAGCGGTATTTGTTGATGCAGCGATGCTCGTCATCCTTGTCGGGCCACCAGCAGTTTTGCGCGCACAGCATGCAGCGGTTTTCGGAAAAGACTTTCCGCTGCGAAGGATAATAAAATTCATCATGCTCGCATCCGTGCAGAATCACCGCCGGGCAATCCACGGCGCGCGCCAAATGCATCATTCCGCCGATTGCCCCGACAAACATGCGGGCATTATGCAGAACGCCCGCAAATTCGCGCATGTTCAGTCTGAAAAGATTTTCCGCGCCTTCCAGAATAGGGTCGTCGAAATCCCCGATTTGCAGAAAATCGAACTTGTGTTTCAATCCGTCGACTATGCCCTGGGCGATTTTGCCAATCAGATATTTATAAGGACCGTTTCCGCCGCATTTGATCACGATTTTGCCGCGCGCGAATTTTCCGAATTCCTTTTCGTATTCAATCAGGCGCAGTTCCGGCTTCACATCTATTTCGCCGGTCAAGCCCATTCGGTTGCCGACCCATTGCAGGATTTGTCCGCGCTTTGGAAATCCGCCGTAAAATTTTTGAAACTGATTCCCGACAACGTAAACATTTTTCAAGTACTCCAAAGGGCGCAAATTGAATTCGTATCCGCCGCGCAGTTTTATTGGCCGGCCATGTTTTTGCTCTTGATAGAATTTGTAAAATACTTCGAATGTGTTCGATGTATCGGGAACATTTTGAAATCTTCTGTCAAACAAGAACCAGCAGAAATCGCAGTATCTGAAAATATTGTGCTGAGGCACGAACAGCAGCGGGCGCATTCCGGTTTTCTTGTGATATTCCCGCGCGATTCCGGCAAACATCAGCGCGTCGCCGACGCCTTTGTTCAAATGCCATATATCGCGAATGCCGCGCCGCGCAGCCATGCGCAGAGTCATGACAGGAACGCCCAAAGAGCGAAGCCTGTAAAACTCCCGCCAGAATCTAATATTATTTTTTATGAAACGTAATAGCATTTATCTTCGTTCGTATATTCGAACAACCCTTCGTCGTCGCTGAATTCCCCGACGATATAGCATTGGCTGGAAGCGTTGGCGTTATAATCAGAATACAAAGAGCCGATTCCGTTCAATCCGCTGCCTTGGGGACAACAAGCGCAGTGGGAAGCATTTATTAAATACCCCGCGCTGCCGCTTGTATTGCATGACAGGCTGACAAAACGCCCCGCGCACCATATTGTGGTTCCGCAATTCTGTACACTAGACACAGCTTCCGGAGTGTATAATGAAACATAGCTTGAACAAAGACACGAACCGCTGCTGGCGGCAAGATATCCAGAGCATGACCATCCGGCATATGCGCCTGATTTGCAAAACTGGGACATTTGGGTTCCGCATCTGCTGCCGCTTGAACTAATGTAAGTACCATCAGGACAAGTTGCGGAATAATAATTGAACACGCTTGTTGACGGACATTGGTACGGCGGTGCCCCTGCCCCGTACGCCATGTTTAGTTCATAAATAAAACTCACGAAATACGAGACTATAAAAGCCGAAAATAAACAATAAAAATTGGAAATTCGATTAAACATTTTTACTCTCTGGTTTTAGATGTTTGCATTTGCTGCGCCAAGATTTGCTTTTCCAGCATGTCCGCGGCCGAATTGGCGAATTCCATGATTTCTTTGGCGGTATCCGCGCCGCATTCATCAAGGAAGTTCACATCGCAAAACGAACACAGCGATGACAGAATTCCGGAAAATTTCGCACTGTCGACCTTTTGCGGGATTTTGTTTGATTTTTTTCTGATCTGATATGTCAGCAGCATAGACATGGGCTGGACATAATTTTTCCAATCATGCGCCAGAATATCCAACGCCGCTGTCCTTATAATCCGCGATATTTCATTCTTGGACGGAATTTTGGATATCTGCGGATTCTCGCGCAGCCATTTGGCATAAGACTTCGCGCCGGCAGACCAATCGTCTGTAAAGACCTTGGATTCCTTGCGTGATTGCGGCCCAAGAAAAGCCTCTGCCATATTACGATTTTCCAAGAACAAATCGCGGCAGAACAGCAATTCTGCAACACGTGCTGAAACTTCGTCGAAAATGTCAAACAAGGCGGTCTGGCGAAAATCAAATCCATCAGAATAAAAAACGCGATTTTTGCGATGCTGCAATTCATGAACTATGGCGGTCGGAATATTATTGTTCATCAGCTCTATCTCGCGCAGCAATTGGTCAAAAGAAACCAATTCATCGGCGGCGGCCATTTTTTGTCGAATATTCGGGCCCATCTGAGTATTTCCCGTCAGCGGCGGATACTTTTTTTCATATTCATGTCTTGAAATCCCGGGATAAAAATATTTGATGATGATTTCATTTGTTTTTGCGTTTGTGAATGCCTGCTGGGTATCAATATCAAATTCGTCCGCGACATAAACCGTATCGATGCGCAGATTACTTGTATTAGCCAGAATAGTTTTTAAAAACCTATGATTATCCGGCCATTTGGAAGATTCCTGTGCATTAGCCTTGCTCAACCCCAGCAGCGACATTGCCGTCATTATCCAAATTAAACCACCCTTTGGATTAGGCATAATCGAAAGGTTCAAATGTCGCAGAAATCAGGGATTTTAAAAAATAAAAAAATGCCTAAAATAAACGGTGGTTTAATTTGGATAATGACGGCAATGTCGCTGCTGGGGTTGAGCAAGGCTAATGCACAGGAATCTTCCAAATGGCCGGATAATCATAGG
>JAITJD010000020.1 GCA_031279085.1 Rickettsiales bacterium
CTTTATCAAGAGGGGCATGTCCCGAGCTCGGATTTGTCCCTCTTTACCAAGAGGGGCATGCCCATACCTTTTGTCTTATGCATTTCAGCTACTAGCTTCCGCATCATTTTTCTGCATCAATAATTCTGTACCCAGGTCTTGCAGGTTGGCAATTATGGATAACAAAATCATCGCGATTTTAGCTTCATCTAAAACTCTGTAATCAGACTGCGGATAATCCCCGAAAACATAAGAATCAAACGATGTTTCCAGAATCATGGAAATCTTGTGCAGCTTGTATGCGCTGATATTGTTTTCCCCTGCTTCATATTTCTGAAATTGCTGGTGAGTAATGCCTATCCGTTCAGCCAGGTTTCTTTGCGACATCCCCCGTTTTAACCGCGTTGCCCGAATCAGCGCGCCCAGTTCTTTATTAAACGATATCTCTTCCATGGAAATCCCCCCGTTGTTAGGCCAAAGAAAGAACCGCCATGAAAAAAGGCGGTTGGAGGTTAACTACTATCAAACGAATAGTGCGGTGTATTCGGTGCGAACACTTTATTTCACCAGCCCTCCAACCATTGGTTGCGGGCTTTTTTACGTCGGCCGACGCGTTTGAGAGGTAGTTATACCCCAATACTTGAATTCCAAGTACGGCGTTGATTATAACAAATTTTCTTCAAAAAATCTATAAAATTCTGACCGTCGTAAAAAAGGCGGTTGGAGGTTAACTACTATCAAGAGAATAGTGCGGTGTATTCGGTGCGAACACTTTATTCCACCAGCCCTCCAACCATCGGTTGCAGGATTTTATTCATAACAAGATTTTTGCAGAAAATCCATAATTCTTTTCAGGCGCCTCAATCATTAACTATTAGCTGTCAATTATCAGATATTCGCGCTATGCTGGGCGCATGCCAAAGCTTCGCCGTGCCGTTTTTTGTTATTATATTCTGCGGTTTGACCGCGGCATGCATTCATGGCTTGCTTTGATTAAAGACTCTACGCGCGTCGACGGGCTTTTGACAATCGGTGATTCCAACCGCGCGCAAGTCGCAAAATGGCTGGCTGACTTGTTTTCGAAAAAACTGGATTTTGACTTGGTTCTTCACATTCTGACCGGCGATAATTTCTTTGAGCAAAACAAAAGAGATGTCGCGTCGCTGGAAAAGGAAACCGGCAAAAGAGTCATCGACCTGTGGGACACAGACCCCATATTCGCCAAGTATCCGAATCTGCGGACACTGGGCCGCAATAAAGAATTTGAGGAGCTGTGGGCAAAAATGAAACAAAAGGTAAAGTGATCGCCTTATACCACTTCCGTAACCGCGCGCAGCGCGCCGTCGCGCGACAGCTGCACCACGCGCAGCTTTTTCTTCATTTCCGCAATCAGTTCGGCGCGGTTGTATGCGGGCTGGGTGTGCAATATTCTGTCCGCGAACGCGGCGTATGCGGCTTCGGCGCTTTCGGCGTGAATGGTTGTGTAAAAATGGTCGTGCCCCGTCCCCATCATTTCCCACATGACGCCGGCGTTGTCTGTTGAAATCTCGCCCCCGATGATGACATCGGGCGTCATGCGAACGACCAAATCCAACAGCCGCGCATAATTGAACTCATTGGTCTGCTCGGTCCGCGACAAGACAAAATGCACGCGGTTGGCCTGGGGCACGCGGACTTCGCGGGCGTCTTCAACCGTTATGACGCGGCTGTTTTTGTCTATCAGGGTCAGCATGTGATTCAGGAATGTCGTTTTTCCCGTTGCTGTCGCGCCGCTCATCAAAATCGGGCTGCCGTCGTTTATCGCATCCATCAATCTTTCATAAGGGTCGTCGGGCCGGGTCTTTTTTCGCGGCTTTACTTTCAGCAGCGGCGCGCCGCGTTTAAGATGATAATTCTCGAAACCGGCGTCGCCGGCCCCGCCGCCGCGTATGTTCAGCGCGACGCCGCCCGTTATATCGCGGTCGTCATACTGCACATTCGGGCCCGCGATAGCCGTGAATCTGTGGTTGCCGGGCAATGTCGCGTACACCACGGGCATGCCGCGGATCGGGTCAAAGGGGCGCTCGTAAATATTCGCCACGGTGTGAATCAGGTCGATCAGGTACTGCTTTGACAGCTTTTCTGAATTATACGCAACCCATGGCACGCGCGAGCCGTGCAGGCGCATCCAGACCTCGCCTTCGTGGTTTACGGCGATTTCTTCCACAAACGAAGGCTTGTAGAATTCTTCCAGTGGTTTTAATAAAGAGTCCAATACAATATTGCTCATCTGCCATTATTTTTTTTTGCGACGAATTTCCGTCGGGGCTGTTTCGCAAGAATCATGCCTCGCTGGAATTATACCACAAATCATTGCTTGAATCAAAACTGATAATTTGATAGAATTCATCAAAAGGCAGCTAATCATGAAGAAACTCTTTCTTTATTCTTTATTAATTATTCTTGCGGCGTGCTCTGGCGCGAATGACGCGCCGTACAATGAAGACGACTTTACCCAGGGCGGGGTGGACGCGCCGCTGTATAATGAAAGAACTCAGACTTTCATGCAGGCCGACAATCAATACGCGAATATAGATTCGTACAAGCCCAAAACAGATGCCGAAAAAGAACAGAATAAAAATAGGTGGAGCACTTCGCGCCTAGAAACGCGCTGGCAGGAATACAAGGGCACGATGGTGCGAATTCAGATACTGCTGGGGAATTCGGATTTAAGAGAAATGCGCCTGCGCCTGATGCAGAATGCCGACGGAACGGATGTCGACGGCGACGCGCGCACTGTGCTGGCCAAAGTGGCGGACTTTGAAATGAAGCGCGTTTGCGGCCGCAATTCGGACAGCATCGTGATGGTGTACGACAGGCCGTCCTTTGATGTAATGCGCCCGACGCCTTATTTCGACTATCGCATTGAGGCCGAAGGTTCCACGGTGCGGGAATACGGATTCAGATGCGTTTACAGGTAGAAAAAAACTTTAATAAAAAATAAAAGGAATATAATATGAAAAAATATATGTCATTGTTTGCGGTTCTGGGCGCGTTGTTTCTGGGCGCTTGCGATAATTCGGCTAAAAATGGCGACACGGTCGTGATTGATTTTGAAGGATTCCTGGACGGCCAGCAGTTTGAGGGCGGCACCGCCAACGGAATGTCGCTGAAGCTGGGCAGCGGGCATTTTGTCGCGGGCTTTGAAGAACAGCTGATCGGCGCCAAAAAAGGCGAAGAGCGCGAAGTGAAAATCACATTCCCCGACCCGTATGTCCCGGGCCTTGCCGGCAAAGATGTTATATTCAAGGTAAAGATTGTCGATATAAAGAAATAAAAACCGGCGTTCGCCGGTTTTTTTTTATTCAACCGCGACAATAAATATTCCGGCCTGGTTCGCCGCCTTGATTACGGCCGGCTTGTCCACCACAAAGCATGTCTTGGCATTTACTATAATCCCGCGCAGGTTCGCCGCCGCGACAGAATTTACAGTGTCCGGGCCAATCGCGGGAATATCAATCCGCAAATCCTGCCCGGGCTTGGTCATCTTGGCCAGCACGCCGCTTTGCTTTTTGCGCCCCGCGCGAATTTCCTGCACGCGCTGCAGCATTTTGTGCGTGCCTTCGGCGGCCTCCACCGCAATGACCTGCTTGTCCACGACGACGGAAGCGCCGATATCCGCCGCGCCGATTGTTTTGGATACGGATATCGCGCGTTCAATATTCTTCCTATCCGCGGCGGCCGGTTTGGCCTTGGTCTGAATACCGGCTTTTTCAAAAGTCAATTCCGGCGCCAAATCCTGGACGGCCAGAACCTGATACCCCTTTTTCTCAAGCGCTTTTGTAAATGCGACAGCCATCGAATCATATCCTTTTTGATTTTTCATAATATTCAGCAAAGCGCCCATAGACCAGAAATCCGGCCAGATATCCGACAAGTTCGGATGCCCCAGCGCGCCGACAAAAGCCAGCTTTTTTATGCCGCGCCGCCGGCATTCCCGCGCCGCCGCGCCGCCGCCGCCAAGGCGGACGACCAGATCCGGTTTCAGCTTTGGGTCGTAAAAGTTCTTTAATCCGATTACAAAAACATCCCAGCCGTTTTTGCGCAGCGCGTCGCGCGCAAAAAAAGGCAAGTCCAGCGCGCCCGCAAATAATGCTATTTTTTTATCTTCTTTTTTCATAATTTTAATAATAAGCGCAAATCGCGCTGGAATCAAGTCTGATTTTATGATAAAATTTATAACAATAATGACAAATCGGAAAAATAATGAGAAAAATTACCGCTTTATTCCTTTTGTTTTGCGCCATGTCCGCGGCAAATGCCGGGTATGATAACGAACGATTTCGCCAAGAAGTGCTGAAAGGGCTGGATATAGTTTCCGCCAAGGATACGGCCTATACCGAAGAAGACGACGCCCCGGGGGAGCTGGGCTTGGATGTTTATCAGAAAAAAAATAATCTGAGCGCGGACGATTTGGCAATGTATATTCCAAATGACATGTATGTCCGCGCCGGCGGCGGGGTTAATCTTGGATTTATATCCGACAAATCAAAAGTCGCGGGCGCGGATGCGGAATTGTCCGGCGGCTGGTCGGCGCAGATGGGGCTGGGCTGGAATCTTTCCTCTTATGTGCGCGCTGAGGTTGATTTCCAGGTTCAAAATTTCGGATTTTCCGGTTATGACGATTTAATCGCGACTGCGCGCAGCCTGGGCGGAACTTTGTATTTTGATTTCGCAAGACGTTATGTGATGACGGGCGATATCACGCGCCGCCGGACTTTTGTTCCTTTCATGGGATTGGGCTTTGGCGCGGGCGCTTATAAGTTCGAAGGCGCCGGCGGCACGGGCGGCGGGTTTGTCGCTCCGCGCGGAATTCTGGGCGTAAATCTTATGCTGACGGATTTGTTCGGAATAGACTTGTCTTATCAGTACCAGATGTTTGTCGGGCAGGGATTCGGCTGGAATGTCAGAAATGGCGGCGTTCAGAATCTCAGCGACATCATGCTGTCGGCAAGATTTAATTTTTAACAGGATAAGAATATGAAAATGAAATTTCTGGCTTGTTTGTTGTGCTGTCTGCCGATGGTCGTAAATGCCGCGATACCATATCGCACCGAGCAAATCGGCGCGCCCGCTGATTCCAATGATGGAGAATTGAACGATTCCCAGGCTCTTTCGCGAATCAGGCGATTCTATGTCGGCGCCGGATACAATTTTTCAATGTGGCGCGGCGGCGCCGATTCAGCCGTAAAAATATCCGGAAAAAATAATTCCTCTTTTGAGGCGAAATTCGGAATCCGCGTTTACGACACATTCAGACTGGAAGCAAATTATTATAACCTAAAAGCGGATTGGGACGCATTCAGCCTGACGGGCGACACGATTTTTGCAAATGCTATATTTGACGCCAGAATTGACAGTCTGTACAGAATCTTTCGCAAGCAGATTCTGGTTCCTTATGTCGGATTCGGCGCGGGGATATCATGGAATTCGCTCGACGGCGCCGCGGCTGAAAACAAAATATCGCCTGTGGCGGCAGGGCTGGCCGGATTAAGCCTGGAATTCGGCGACCGTTTCGCGTTGGATTTCGGATACAGATACCTTTACATGTTTTCGCCAAAGTTTGATGTAATTTCAGATTTTGCTCCGACGGCTCATCAATTCCGCGCCGGCGCTCGGGTCAGCTTTTGATATGAATAAATGCCCTTTATTTGGAAAATGCGGCGGCTGCAAGTTTGATTTTACAGCAGATGATTATCGCGCGTCAAAACTTGCATTGCTGAGAAATCTGCCGTCTGCCGGCGCGCCGGTTTGGATTGAGCCCGGTCAGCGCCGCCGCGCGGATTTTTCTTTTCTGAACGGCCGATTCGGATTCTTTGCGCCGCGCGCAAAAGATATTGTTCCGGTCGGGCATTGCCCCGCGCTGACGGCGCCGCTAAACGAAATACTGCCGCTGGTTGCCAAAATGCCTTGGACGGGCAGCGGCGGAGTCTTGATTACAGAATGCGAAAACGGAATTGCTGTCGATGTCGGCTCCATAACATCTTATTTTTCCGCCGAGTTCAAAAAAGCGGCGGACATCAGTCCAATCATTCGCATAACTTGGAATAACAAAATAGTCCGGCAATCCGCCGAGCCGCGCGTAAAGTTCGGAGATATCGCGGTTGATTATCCGCCGAATGCTTTTTTACAGCCCGGCAAGACCGGCGAAAATGCGTTGCGCGCGCTGGTGGCGAAATCGGCGCGCGATGCGAATAAAGCCGCCGACTTGTTCTGCGGCTTGGGCAATTTTACATTTGCATTAGGCGCCGCGCATGTTGACGGATTTGATATCGCAGGCGGAATTCGCAGAGATTTGTTCAAAAAGCCGCTAACCGCGCGAGAGTTAAGAAAATACGATTGTGTGGTGATGGATCCTCCGCGCGCGGGCGCGATGGCGCAAAGCAAAGAATTGGCTAAAAGCGATGTCCGGCGGGTTGTTTATGTGTCTTGCAGTCCGGAAACTTTTATGCGCGACTCAGGAATCTTGACGCGCGGCGGGTATGAATTATCCGCGCTGACCCCTGTCGACCAGTTTGTCGGCAGCATGCATTGGGAGCTGGTCGGTGTTTTCGACAAGCTGAAAATCATTAATTCTCAATTCGCGTAATAGCATGCCGAAACATATTCGTATATGCCATCGGTGCCGCTGCCGGTGGTGCCGGTCGGCAAAAAGCATCTTGTTATGGCCGAATTGTCGCTCAGAACTGATGTTGCGCCGGAGTGGCTTGTATTCGTCGCGCAGCCAAGGCAGGTCGGAGTCATGCTATTGCAGCCTAAACCGAAACACGATGTCGGCGCCCCGTAATATCCTGCCGCACATCGCCAGTATGTCGTGCATGCAAGGCAATCGCAGCTATAATAGCACTGATAATTCTGACCGGCAACCGCCGCCCAGTCGGTTGTCGCGCATGGCCCGGAGTATATTGGCTTTTTATTGCATCTAGACCAGTCGACGCCGCTTGTATCGCAATTTGCGTTGCCGCAAACATTCAAGTTATCAGGATTTCCAGAGCATGGTACCGTTGTTGGCGATGGGCAGGCAAGTTCCGCTATGCCGGCGCTGATTCCGACCGCCTGCATCAGCGCGGCGACGACCCAGATATTTAAAGTTCTTATTTGTTTCATTTCCAGCCTCTTTTTTGTATTGCAACAAAAACCGCCTTGTATAAAAAGGCGGCGGGAGGTTCGAAACTACTTTGTTCTAAGGTAGTGCGGCGTATTATGTATTCCGCCAGCCCTCCCGCCGAGGCAGGAGGCCTTTAACGTCATCTGAGACGAGAACAAAAAGGGTTTCGACACCCCGTCGTTGAAACACTCAACGACTTATGCATTGTATTACATATTTTATGTTTTGTAAAATATATAATTTTTGAATTTCTTTTATGATATAATCAGTCATAAGCAAAAGGGGAAAATAAGCATGAAAATCGCAATTATCGGAATCGGCAGCGTCGGTTCGGCCGTCGCGACCGCCGTGCAGAATACGGGTCTGATACGCGAAATGGTTTTGTTCGACCGCGACGGAATTCGCGCGCGCGCGGCCGCCGAAGATCTGGGGCACGCGTCCACATTCAGTTTTGACATAAAAATCACTGCCGCCGCCGATTACCGCGCAATTCGCGGCAGCGGCATCGTCATTATCGCCGCGGGTAAAAATCAAAAGCCCGGCCAGACGCGCACTGATTTGCTGGCGGCGAACGCCGATGTGATGCGCGACATAGTGCCTCAGATTATGAAGAATATCGACGCCGAGAATGTAAAGCTGGTCATTGTATCAAACCCGCTGGACGTTATGGTCATGCTGGCGCAGAAATTGTCGGGCTTGCCCGACGAGCGCGTAATTGGAACCGGAACCATGCTGGATTCCGCGCGATTCCAGACGATACTGTCGCGCCAGCTGGGTGTGTCGGCGCATTCCATAAACGCCTATGTTCTGGGCGAGCACGGCGATTCCAACGTTCTGAACTGGTCGTCCGCGACAATAGGAAATCTGCCGCTGGACGATTTCTGCAAGCAGGTGAATATCTCGTTGCCGGCCGCGACGCGCAAAACAATCGAGCATCGCGTGCGCAATGCCGCCTATGAAATTATCATGGGGCGCGGCGCGACCTGGGACGGCATCGGCGCGGCGGTCGCGGACTTGCTGCGCTGCATTGTCAATGACGAAAGAAGAATCCTGACGGTCAGCAAAAAAATGGGCGCGGACGCCAAAGCGACGGCTGTATCATTGCCGCGAATTGTCGGCGCGGACGGAGTGCTGGCGACTTTGCGGCCGAAAATGAACGCGGCCGAAACAAGGGCGCTATCGCGCAGCGCAAAGATAATCCGTAATAATTTTGATGCGATTTAAACGGAGGAAAAAATGAAAAACTTATTTGCTGACATCCGGGCTTAAAGCCGACATGATTCTGAACAGTTTAATAAAAGCCGAATGGGAATAATATTTATTATGAACAAGCGGAATGTTAAATTTGGCAGCCCCAACCGGATTCGAACCGGTGTTCTCGCCTTGAAAGGGCGGTGTCCTGGGCCTCTAGACGATGGGGCCAAATTTTTAAACCAAATTCAATGCTTGCTTCCGGCCGCAGTCGCTCAGGAAAAAGCCGGAATAACATAGGCAATGAAATAGTCGAAAGATTATATCGGTCAAATTGGCTTTTGTCAAGCCCCTGTGCATCAATATTTATTCGGATGTTGAATCTGATTTGTCAAATATCATTTCCGCGCCGTCTGAGTTTTTGAGCCTGAGTTTGTTGTCTTTCAATTCATACGATTCGACTTTTTCCATAAATTTGAAATAATCATGCTCAATCGACATGTCTTTTTCCGCCCCGAACATCATAGTCGTCATAAGAGGCCCGAATTTTATTTTATCTTTTTCCGCTTCGTATGCGCCATTGTATCTGTTGACAATCTTGCCGTGCACTCGTGGCTGCTCAGCATCAAAAGACAATGTTATTCGGACTCCGTTTTGTATGGCGGAAAAATCCGTCCCTTTTAATAATTCTGGATTTTGTTTTTCGTTTCCGCAAGCGCCCAGCATCAGGATGCCGGCAAAAAATGCAATAGTTTTTAGTTTCATTTCATATCCTTTTTTTTATATTGATGACAAACAAGCTTGCGCCGCGTATGAGATTTTTTATAAATTTAAAAACTGATTTTAGTTTTTTGCTTAATTCGCCAGATGGACGAGATAGGAAATTCAAAAACTTTCATTTCTAACCGTCATCTCAAATTATTCATAATGTTTTATCACATTTAATGTAAGTAATTATGCCGATAAGACTGAAAAAGTCAAGTGGAAACGAAAAATTATTATGAGAAATCTTTGATAAATTCAGTATATCCGGCAGTATTGAGCCATAATGAGTTCTTGTTTGTTTTCAAAGCATTCACGATATCGGTTTGTTGTGAAATAACTTTTGTTTTACCATAAGCTTTTAGTGGCGCTTGCTCAATATCATTCAGAATTTCATTTGAATAGATGCCGTCTAAAAACGCCCCGTGAAAAATATTATTACCCGCGGTCGGTTTTTGTATAATTCCAATAAGTTCCTTTATTTGTTTATCTTGCGAACCGCCGCCTTCTTTCAGGTGTTTTGCTTCTATGAACACATACTTGTCATTATTTTTCAGAATGATATCCAGCATTTTCCCTTGAGAATTAAACTTCAAATCAATACCCAAGTGTTCCTTTATATGCGCTATATCAAAATTGTTCTTGGAAAATTTTGCCGCAACTTTTTTGTTTTGCAAAAACTTATTCCAATCATTTGCGATAATAAAGCCGGATTTAGCGGCAATTTCTAGCAATTTGTCTTCACCCACACTGCCTTTTGCCCTAGAAGCGCCTTTATCAATAATTGCCTGAATCCATTCTTTTGGCGTGATTTCGGTAAAATCCCTGTGTTTCAAATATAAATCCACAATGTGTTTGAATGAATTCAAATCATTTTTTATTGTTTTCGTTGTGGCATCGCAAGCGTTTACAAAGCAGTTCAATTCGCTTTTGCTGGAAAATTTATTCATTATCAAATTATGTAATTCGGCATAAAAAGCGTCAGCATTTTGTTTCGCTGATTTCAATGTTTTTATAGTTGCCAGCAGTTCTTTTAACTTTTTGGTTGTTTTTATGTATTTGTCTATATCTTTGTCCCAGTTTAGGAACATATATCTTGCATCCAGTATTTCTGGGTGTTTTATGGAAAAGTCAAAATAATGGCAATTGGTTTTTAGTGGCATGAGCGCCCCCTGGTTTCAGTTTGTTGAAATACAAATAATTTATGAAGTTATAAGCAAAATTGAAAGATATTCTTTTTCTGTCCTTATCCCTGTAATTCGTCATGAACAAGGAATGATATTTGTTTCTTTTATCTTCCAGTTCTTCATTGAAAAGACATATTAGTTGTTCTTGTTCCGCGATGCCTATTTCTGGCGGAAAGACAAGGTTTATTTGGTTTCTTGATGTTTTTATGCTTACCAATCCGTCGCAATCATATTTTCTTATGTCATCAAGGCAGATTCTGCCGCCATTAGAGCCTGTGTCTATTGCTTTTAGTATTATGATGTTGTTCTTTATCTTGGCGTAAGTTTTTTTGCTTACATTAAATTTTCGTTTTGCATCAAGGTGATTGTATGCAACGCGCACATGCAGGTTGCCGTCTTGCAAATCTTCTTCTTCCAACCTGGATATCCGCAGTTTATTCCCATACCGGTTTATTGTATCAAGGAATTCCCCGCCAATCCGCCAGTTATGGTTTCTATGCAAAGATATTGTAGTTTTTGCCTTTTTTGGGTAGATAACAAGCTTTATATCCATTTTTTTAGAAATTGCCGTTTTCTTTTTGTAATAGAAAGCAATCACATTATAGGCGGTGTCGCCAAACACTTGCTCTGTAAAATAATTCGCCATGATAATATCAAATTTTTCAAGGAACAATTCGCGGATATATTTGGAATTTTCAGCAGATAGAAAGTTGATGGGCACAATTACAATTCCTTCATTGCTATCCATAATCTTTTCCAGCGATAATTGATATAAATCGGTGTGTTTGCTGCCAGCCAGAATTGAATTGTCTTCCAGTTTATTCTGGTATAGATAAGGCGGGTTGGTAAGCACAAAATCATATTTTTGCGGATTTCGCAAACTATCATTTAGAAGAATTGTTTTGCCATTTGCAAAATTTTTATCTATATCGAAACCATTTGCTGATTTTGCCTCTCTGCGACTCGCCCAATGTAATAAATCACCGCCGCCGGCAAAAGGGTCTGTAACATTTTTACCAGCAACGAACCCTTCCAATCCGTCTAGAATATAGTCGGTATTGGTGGTGAAAAATTGTCCGAATTGCTTTTTGGCGCTCATTTTGAGATATTCTTCCTTTTCTGTCGAAAGAATAGCAATTGCGATGAATTGTTTCAATATTAAAATCCGGTTAGGAAAAGCCTTCGGCGCATTCCGGCTTTTTTTAGCTTAGATTCTATTTAAAGTATTTTTGAGGGTGGGGATTTTCTTGAATAAATAACTGGCGGGATTGACGGGGCTCGAACCCGCGACCTTCTGCGTGACAGGCAGACGCTCTAACCAACTGAGCTACAACCCCAAAGCTGTCGTATTTTATATGGCTTTTGCTTAAAAGTCAAATTAAAAAGTTATTGTCAGACGGGCAAGGAAAAGTATTTGCGGCCGGCAACGCATGGTGGGCATACAGAGATTTGAACTCTGATGGATTTCTCCACTGGAACCTAAATCCAGCGCGTCTGCCAATTTCGCCATATGCCCGAGATGTTTTGCATCTTATGATAAAAATTACTTGATTTCCAGCAAAATTTAACATAAAATCCACTCCATAATAACAAGGGATAATAAAATGGCATCTAAAAAAGGCAGCAAGGAAGTAGTAAAGCTGGAAAACAAAGAAACCGGATACTTCTATACAACTACAAAGAATACTAAGTCGGAAAGAACCGCCGGCAAAATGAAATTTAGAAAATACGACCCGAAACTGCGCAAGCATGTGGTAATGACAGAGGCTAAAATGCCCCACTAAATTCCGCTGAATCAATAAAGAATTATTTTGCGAGATATAATAATCCCTGCAATAACTCCGGTTTTGCGGGGGAATTTTTATGCCATAAGATGCGCTTAAAAAGATTTGCAAGTTGTTTTTTTATTGGCTAGAATCATGCTATGATGCATGGTGTTAGAATATATACTGCTGATAAGGTTTGGCGCGGCATTCTTGCCGATTTGGGTGCCCGTGTTCTTGATGACGCGAACACCGCTGATATAAATATAGATTTGCTGGACATTCCGGCCCGGATATATCCGATAGAATTAAAAGCCGTTATTTTGGATTCAATCGAGAGCAGCCGCCAGAAAATTCTTAACCAGATTTTTAAAAAGCCGGTCGCTTTGTCCGGATTGCAAATGAGAATAATCGTGTTGTTGTTTCAGACTGGCGGCGTTTCGTCCGGTGATTTGAAATCAATATTAGGTTATTCTCCGGATATCGCCACGCACACGATTGACACGGCGATTTATCAGTTGAGAAAGACATTCGGGCGCGATTTTATAAAAAACAAAGACGGAAAATATTTTATCGGGCGCGCGGCGGCGCAAGAGGTTTTGTAAAAATGACTTACAAGTTGGTTTTTTTTGACAAGATACCAAGCACGCAGCTGCATGCGCACAAGCTGATCTCGAAAGGACGCGCGGCGGATCGGACATTAATCGTCGCAAATGCGCAGAGCGCGGGGCGCGGCCGATACAGGCGGGCATGGGTTTCTCCGCGCGGCAACCTGTACGTCAGCTTTATTTATTCGGTTGATGAGCGCGACCCGAAGTTATCCTATGCGGTTGCCGTCGCGATTGCGGATTCTCTTGCGTCTTTCGGCATAAGGCCCAGTATCAAGTGGCCTAATGACATATTGATTGACGGAAAAAAAGTCAGCGGCGTTTTGATAGAGTACGCAAAGGATTTTGTAATCGTCGGCATAGGCGTAAACATAAAATCCAACCCGACGGTCGCGGAATATGAAACCGCCAAGCTGGACGATTATAAAAAAGTCAGTCGCGATGAATTGCTGGCGTCGCTGATGAAGTCTTTGGACGCATGGCTGAATCGCGATTTTTCTGCGGTAAGAAAAGCATGGATGGATTTGGCGGCCGGATTAAACAAAACGATAACCCATCGCGGGCGCAGTGCGGAGCTGATAGGAATAAACGAAGACGGCGCCCTGGTCTTGCGCCGCGGCTCGGAATACATGATGACTTACGGCGATGAAATCAGCATCTAGGAATTGCCCGCTTTTTTTATAGAAATATTTTTTAAGCATAATATTTTATCTCCCTTTGCCAAGGGGGGACAAATCCGAGCACGGGACATGCCCCTCTTGGTAAAGAGGGGAGAATCTTAATTTGAGTTAGCCCCTCTTGATAAAGAGGGGAGAAAAGCTTGGCGGCTTTGCCGCCCTTAGCTTTTCGGGGAGATTTGTGGTTAATTATTAAGAAAGATTATTCTGCATTTTTTTAATTAATAACCAACATCAAAATTTTTTATATTGACTTTCATCGGATTTTATGATATGATGCATGTTATAAAGATTAAAATTATGCCGCGCGAATGTGCGGCTTTTTTAATCGGATTTTCTGCCCGCGAATTTTATTCGCGGTTTTTTTATTTTCTCATAAAGGCGAGCGGCAAAATGTATCTGACACTTATAAAGAATTCGGACGAATCGAAAATCGTTCTGTATAAAATCGCGCGGATAATTTATGCAGAGACAAATGCGTCTTCTTTGCGCGCGGCTGAGGCGCTGGCCTCAATGATATCGAACCTGCGCGCGAAATCAAAGCGCCGCTTGATAGATATCGCCGATGACAGGAGTGTTTTTGAATCATTGGATAGAAATTCTTCGCGGCATGAAAAGCTGCTGGTCGGAATCGATTCGAATGGTTTTCAAATGTGCCTGCGCGTTGCGCGCAGAATGATTGGCGGCGGCTTGTCCGACGAATGCTGGGGCGCCACGAAATTCCACCGCGCGGAATTCCTGCCCGATTGGGCGGTGGCGCGTGGGTATATAGCGGAAATCGACGGTTTGTATTTTTATCTTTAAAGCGGGGCGCGGCGATGAGCATTGATAAAATAATCAAAGGCGGGTTCCTGGCGGGACATCGGACATACATAATTTCCGGCATGGGCATCTTATCCGCCGCATGCGCGTATCTGCTGGGGGATTCGGATTTGTTTGAAACATTGCAGACGGCATTCATGCTGGGCGGCATATACTTTCTGCGCAAGTCCGGTGAAAACAAAAGGAAAGAAAATGGAGAAGATTCCGGAAAAATTTCTGAATGAAGACGGAACATTGAATGTTGATTCGCTGATGAAGTCTTATTCTGAGCTTGAAAGAAAAATCGGCGCGATGGTATCCGTGCCCGGCGCCGATGCCGACGATGCGGCGGTCAAAAGATTCAACCGGCTGATCGGAGTGCCCGAATCAGCGGACGAATATCCGAAAAATATTCTGCTTGATGATGAATCGATTCGAAGCAAGTTTCATGAAATTGGCCTGACATCAAAACAAGTCGAGAAAATTTACGGCATGGCCGAAGAATTTTTATCGCCCGTGCTGGCGCAGTCATTTCAATCCAGTTTCGAAGCGGGCGCGCTTGCCGAGCTGAAAAGTTTTTTCGGCGGCGAAGAGAAAATGGAAGAGGGGCTGCGTGAAATCGAGGCGTTCGGCGAAAAGTTTCTGCCCTCTGATGCGTTTGAATCATTATGCGCCACACCCCAGGGAATACAAAGCGTTTACAAAATGATGCGCGGCATGGAGCCCGATGTCAGAACGGAAAAAAATTCAGCTGCGAATTTATCTGATGCGGACTTGCGACAAATGATGCGCGACCCGAAATATTGGCGCGATCGCGATCCGGAATACGTTCGCAGAATTGAAAGCGGATTTAAAAAATTGTATTCATGAAAAATATTTTTCGCCGATTGCGTTTTTTTTATAAAGATTTTCAACTTTCTTCTTTACTAATTTTTTTATTTCATATAAAATGATTACCGAGGACAAAAAAATTTGTTCTACCGAGAAAAAAATGAAAAGGAGAGAAGAATGGCATTCACATTCTTGAAAACAACTGCAAAGAAACCGGCGGCGAAAAAAGCAGCGCCAGCAAAAAAAGCCGCAGTGTCAAAACCTGCTGCAAAAAAACCTGTCGCGGCAAAGAAAGCGGCCGTGAAAAAACCGGCGGCGAAAAAGCCTGTCGCGAAAAAACCGGTTGCGGTTAAAAAAGCGGCTGTGAAAAAACCCGTCGCCAAAAAGCCTGTCGCGAAAAAACCGGCGGCGAAAAAAGTTGTTAAGAAAAAATAACCGGCGCCCGAGCCAGCCCGCCTGAAATTTATTTTTGGCGGGCTGCGGGCACGGCATGTTTCAGGTGAAAGAAAGAATAAAGAATAAAATTGATTCTTTACTCTTTTTTTTATTCGCGGACAATTCCCGCGGCAGACTTCTTCGATAGTTCGAATGCCGACCGGAACCCGCTGTTTTATTGGGCGGCGCATTTTCGCAAAGGATGAAAGTCCCGCAGGCGGAACCGCATAACTGCCGAATGAAATATTTCTCCGGACGCGTTGCACGCGTCTTTTTTTTATTTCAATAACAAAAGGAAAACTTATGTCTGTTTCAATGGACCAAGTCTTTATAAAGCAGTTCGAAGCGGATGTTCATCTTGCTTACCAGCAGATGGGCACCAAGCTGCGCTCTACAATTCGCAGCAAGTCCGGCGTTGTCGGCGGCTCCACGACTTTTCAAAAAGTCGGGCGCGGCACCGCCAGCACGAAATCTCGTCATGGGATTGTTCCGGTGATGAATCTGAATCACGAGCCTGTCGAATGTTTGTTGCAGGATTACTATGCGGGCGACTGGGTCGACGCGCTGGACGAATTGAAAACAAATGTCGACGAGCGCCGCGTGGTTGCATCGGCCGGCGCGTACGCGCTGGGGCGCAAGACCGACGAGCTTATCATTGACGCGATGAATTCTTCCGGCGCCGATGTCGGGGATTATTCGACGGGATTGACCAAAGACCTGATTCTTGCGGCCGTGGAGAATCTGAATGCGAATGATGTTCCGGACGACGGGCGCAGGTTCGCCGTGGTCGGCGTTCATCAATGGAACGAATTGCTGTCGATGGACGAGTTTGTATCCGCCGAATATGTTGGCGCGAATACGCCCCTGGTATCCGGCTTTGAAACCAAAAAATGGCTGGGGATAGTATGGGTGCTGCACAACGGGCTGCCGTCTGCGTCTGGCGGGCGCGATTGCTTTCTGTACCATTCGTCAAGCATAGGGCATGCGTGCGGGCAGGAAGTCAAAAGCGACATCAGCTGGCATGGCGAGCGCGCCGCCCACTTCATCAGCAACAGCATGTCGCAGGGCGCGGTGCTTATCGACGGCGACGGCATTATTCGCATGAAGTGCGACGAAACAAGCTCAAGCTAACCAGATAACAACCAAAGGAAAAGCAAATGGCATTTCAAAATAAAAATCTGTCGGTGATCGCGTATGCCAATGGATTTACTCTGTGGCATTATTCGGCGGCCGAGACATTGACGACAATAACGGCGTCCGGATATTTCAATAATGTCAAGACATTGATGAATACCGGCGACATCGTCATCATAAATGCTTCCGACAGCACATCGATAAAAAAGATTAGTGTCGGCGCCGACAGTGTGGCGACAGCCGCGCTGTCGTAAGCGCGTCTGATTCGTGATTCGCAGGCTCTGCTTGCGAATCACGAAAACAAATCGGAGATAATTCATAATGCTGACAAAAATAGATTTATGCTCGCTTGCGCTGTTAAAGCTGGGCGAGCCGCCGATACAGTCGCTGAACGACGATTCCGCTGCGGCGCGTCTTGCGCGGACTTTGTTTGATCCGGCTATTGATTCGCTGACGGCGGCGCATCCGTGGAACTTTGCAAAAAGAAAATTTGATTTGATAAAAACTGCCGACGGGGATTTTCAAATTCCGGCAAATGCGCTGCGCGTATTGCATTGCAAAGGCGAGATTGTCGGGGATAAGATTCTGGCTTCCGGCGATTCGATTCGAATTCTGGCAATAGTCCGCGCCGCCGCGGAGAATTTCCCCGCATATTTCGCATCTCTGGCGGCGACGAAGCTGGCCATGGAATTCTGCATTCCTCTGCTGGGCGACCAAAGTGTTTTCAGAATGCTGGCGGCTTTGTATGAATCCGAGCTTCGCGCCGCGAAATTCATAGACAGCACCTTGTCGGCCACTGGCGATATTGCGGAGTTTTCGCTTATAAGCTCGCGTTTCTAAGGGACGGATATCATGGGAACTTTTATTAAAACTCAAAACTATTTTTCAGCCGGCGAGATTTCAAAAGAGTTTTTCTCACGCGGGGACATAAACGGTTTGTCGCGGCTGGAAAACATGGATGTGCTGTCCAGCGGCGCGATATCCAGGCGCGCCGGATTGCGCGGTCTTGCGGAAATTCCCGATGGCGCGCGTCTGATGTCTTTCTCGGCCGGCGAGAACGAAAATTATCTGCTGGTTGCGACAGACGGGCATGTCCGTGTTTTTGACGGCCTTGAAATCATTCAGAACTTGTCGTCGCCGTGGGGCGGCGAAGATTTGAAAAAGCTGCAGTATGCGCAGCGGTTCGGCCAGATGATTTTCGTGCATCCGGACTACCCGCCTTATATTTTGAAAAAGAATGTCGGCATGTTTGAATTATCCGAATACGGTTTTTCATCTAATGGCGATATGACGGTGAATATTCCGTTTATGAAATTTGACGATTCTGCGGACATAAGAATATCCGTGTCGTCAAATGCCGGCGGAAATAATTATGCGACTTTCACGGCCAGCAAGAATTTCTGGACGCCCGATTGCATTGGCGGCCGCCTGCTTTTGTTGGGCCAGCAGTGGGTGATTCAGCAATATGTCGGCCCTATGGTTATAACGGCCAGCACGAACGGGAGTTATACGATTCCGTCCGCGCCTGTGTCCGATTGGTCTGAAGCGGCGTTCAGCGCGCGCCGCGGCTGGCCTTGCAGCATTTCTTTTCATCAGAATCGTCTGGTGTTCGGCGGTTCGCGCAGCTGGGCCGGCGGAATATGGATGTCCAAAGTCGGCGTTCATAATAATTTTGATGTCGGAACCGGTTTGGATGACGAAGCAATCTTCATAACATTGCTATCCCAGCGGCGCCAGCAGATATGCACTCTGGTCAGCGGCGATAATTTGCAGATTCTTGCTTCGGCCGGCGAATGGGCGGTTTCCAGCAATCCCCTGACGCCGTCTTCCGTCAGCATAAGGCAGCACACAGATGTCGGCAGCATGACCGGAAGATATTTGCCGCCGCAGAAGATGGAGGGCGGGACAGTTTTCATATCCGCCAGCGGAAAAGACATTCGCGAATTGTCGCTGGACGAGCTGGGCGAGAACTATAACGCCGCCGACTTGTGCGCCTTGTCAAAGCATCTTATGAATAATCCGGTTGATTTGGCTTATAACGACCGGACGAATCAGCTGTTTGTTGTTATGGAGGACGGCGTCGCGGCGGTGCTGAACAGACATTCGGCGCTTGGAATTTCCGCATGGTGCGTGTATAAAACCCAGGGCAGTTTCAAATCTGTCGCGGTGATGGGCGGCGAAACTTTTGCGTCTGTCCAGCGCGGCGAAAAAACATTTATCGAAAAATTTGACCGCGCGGAGATGACTGACGGGGCGGGCTTTGGATTTTCTTATGCGGCGGAGGGATTGCCATTATTGGCGGACAAGCATGCGCCGGCAAGAATCAGAATCAGAAAGCTGAGCGCGCGCCTGCTGGATACGAAATCAGTATTTATAAACGGCTTTCGCGCGCCGCTGCCCAACGAGGCTTATGATCAAGATTCGCCCGGCTATTCGGGCGATGTGTCGGTGAATCTGCTGGGCGCGTATGAAGACGCGATGCAGCCTTTGTGGAAAATCGAAGGCAGCGAGCCCTTGCCGGCGACGATTTTATCAATCGCGGCAAACGGATGGTATTCTATATAAAGGAGAAAAAAATGGGACAAATGGTATCCGATATCACGGATGTGCTGAATAATAAAAAAGCAAAGGCCGCGGCGGAAAGCGAAAGAAAAAAAATTCTGGCGCAAATCGCCGAAGACGAAAAGTCCAAGGTGAATCTGGTGAAAAAAACATTGGCCGCCCAGCGAGCGAAATACGGCGCGTCAGGAATGTCGGGCAGCGGCATGACTGAAAACGCGGTGCTGAAACGTATGCGCGAAGAAACCCAGGAGCCGTTTGACGAAAAGAAAAAAACAAACTTGGACAAGCTGGGGAAAACAAAAGCGGCCAAGACAAATCTCTTGAAGTCTCTGATTTCCAGATTCGATGAATTGCTGGGCTAAGCGGGGCGGAATTATGCATAAGATTTCTTACACTGGCGACGGCGCGACGAAAGAGTTCGTTTTCTCTTTTCCTTTTTTCCAAGAAGACGATGTCCGCGCGGCGATAAACGAAAACATTCTGGCGCCCGCGCAGTATGGCGTCAATGCGAATGCCGAATATGACGGCGGGACTGTCGAGTTTGCGGACGCTCCGGCCGACGGCGCGAAAATAGAAATATTCAGACGCATCTCGCTTTCCCGCGTCGTCGATTACCAGCCGGCCGGAAGAATATATCCCGAAGACCTGAACACGGATTTTAATTTTCTGCTGGAAGCCTTCCGCGATCTTCAAGCCGTGGATATAGACCTTGCGGAGTGGCAGAACATACATGACAATGTCTTGTCTTTCATTGAGTATACGAAAAATCTGATAGAAGACAAGTTGTCCGGCGGCGGGGTTCTGGGGCTTTACAATAATCTTTTGTCGGTGCTGGACGGCGCGCTGCCGCTGCTGATAAATGATTACGGAAGTGTTGCGGAGCCGGCGAATAATGAAAACTCCGATGATTACGGAATATTATGAATTCTTGGAAGAATGGAACAGGCTGCTTAAATTAAAAACACCCGCGCATCACAAGAAGATTATGAAGTTTCTGGCTCAGGTTGCGTATTCTCCGCCGCGCCGCGGCCTGCTGATGGCGTTTCGCCATTCGGGCAAGTCCTCGGTTGTCGGGATATTCGCGGCATGCGCGCTGTATCTGCGTCCGGAAACCAGAATACTGATATTGTCGGCCGAAACGAGATTGTCTTCAAGAATGGTCATGCACATACGGCATATATTGGAAAATCATCCAAGATGCGCGGATATGCTGCCCGATGTGAAGAAAGAATGGGCCGCGCATAAAATAACTGTCAACCGCCCGATAGGAATCCGCGAGCCGTCGGTAATCTGCCAGGGAATTCACGGAAACATCACCGGCATGCGAGCTGATTTGATTATATGCGACGATGTGGAGGTTCCGAATACCAGCAATACCTCGCAAAAGCGCGAGCTGCTGCGCGAAAGATTGCGCGAGCTGGATTTTATCCTGTCGCCCGCCGGAGCCATGATTTACATCGGCACGCCGCATGCGATGGACACGATTTACATGGCGGAACCGATATCTCCGGGGCTTGGATTTTATTAAGGCATAGTCGGAAGCTTAAACATTGCTGACGAAGATTCGCAGTTTTGACAGCAGCTCGTTCCCCGCGTCGCCGAACATCGGCAGGTAAGTTTCGTATTCCGGCAGATCCGCCTGGACTTGGGCGCGCGCTCTTTCCGATATCGGCGCGGCGATGATGTCGGTCGCGACTTTCCATAAATAATAAGCGCGCTCCGTCTTGTACACGACGTTCCATTTTTCCAACAGCGCGTGATTTTCAGACAAGGCGGATCGAATTGCGACCAAGGATTCGTTGCCGAATTTTTTTACGACATTCAGCGCGCGCATTTTTTTCAATCCTTCTTCATCCGGGGTGAATTCGACAAGGGCGTCTTCCAGCTCTTTTATTTCCGATTCGGACAAATGCGTTGACGCGGCTGATTCGACCATCAAGCCGCCGTAAGGCATAAAGTCTTGTGAAATCGAATCCATGGGCGTTTTTTCATTGCGCAGGTTTTCTATGTGCTGCGCCAGCATGCGCCCCTTGGGCAGGTTTTTGATTTCCGCGATGACGTCCGGGGTCGCCTCAGCGACAAAGATTTTGTTGACGGCGAGCCAGCCGCCGAAAATCACATGCTGCTGGCGGTAGAGATTTAAGAGTTTCTGCGCGATGACGCTGGGCTTGGATTGCATTTGTTTGATATCCCTCCTGATAATAAAGATTATTCCATGACGATCATCAGTACTTTATGCGCGGTTTTAAAAGTAATTTTCTCATCTGGCGACCACAGTTGTCCGAAAAGCTTGCCTTTTGCGTCTGTTCGCATGATTGCGATTTGAGCCATTGCGGAATCATCGGTTCCCATTTTATCAAATTCTGTGTTAATGCACACGGCCATGTCGCCGGCGGCCGGCGGAGTTTCCGCGTCCGCAAAGACATAGGATTTTCCAGGAATGATGTCATTAAGGCGCCGAGAGTTGGGAATTATTGCGTATATGCCTTTGCGTCCTTCTAGATTTGAGGGCGCGACAATCATGGTTTTGTCGGATTTCTTGAACAAGATTCCCTTGCCGCTGGGGATTCCGAAAACAGGAATCAGTTTTTTGCGGGCGCTGTCGTAAAGCTTGGCGCCGTACAGCCCGCTTTTCAGGTCAATGCCGGACAAGGGGTTTCCAGGAATCAGGACGGATTTGACTTTTTCCTTTACTTTGCTGATTTGCTTGTTTAATTCGCCGGATTTGTAAAGCCTGGCGATTTCATCAAACAGGTTTTTTGCGGTATAGCCGAAAGATTTCGCCAAAAGCTCGACCTCGTTCTGATAAATGTCGCGCTGGCCGACTTCTATCTTATGGTAAACTGATAAAGTCAGATTCGCGTCTTTTGCGGCTGCGGCGATAGTCTTGCCGGATCGCTGGCGGATTTTGCGTACTCCGCTGCCAAAGATTTTCAAGCCGCTGCCTTCATTGTCCGTAAGCCTGCGCTTTATTTCATTTTGCCAGGCGCCGGCGACTTCGTCGGATTCCTTGATGAATATGTCGGACAGCTTGCAGCCCAATATGGTGCATATATTCAGCAGCTGCTTCTGGTTCAGGCGGCGCAGGCCTTTTTCGATTTTTGAAACGGCGGACAAAGACAATTTCGCGTGTCTGGCCAGCTCTGTCATTTTCATGCCCGACTTCATTCGGATATTTCTGATGTTGCTGGGAAAGATGATTTCTTCTTGAGCCATAAAAAAACTCCTTTGCAATCTTGACAAAAGTGTAGTCAATATTTTGCATATCTGCAAGCGAAAAAATAAAAATAGGAAAATATCGGGTGATATTTTTATTAAATTTTTCAGATATCGTCGGGAATATCGTCGATGTTTATGGAATCGGGCGCGGGCGCAGGTAAATTCTGATTCGCGCCGGGCACGGCTTCGGGCTGCCAGCCGCCGGTTTTGGGAGAATCCTTGAACAAAGTATATTCGCCTTGGAATATCATCGGAACATCTCTTGTTCTGCCGTGGCGGTTTTTGCCGATGATGATTTCCGCCAGGTTTGCCACTTCCTCGATAGTTTTTTTCCTGGAATTGGTTTTGGCGCCGAATTGCTGCTGGGGGTTGTTATCGCCGGAATCGCCGCCTTTTGCGCGCAGATAATATTCTTCGCGGTATGTGAACATGACGATGTCGGCGTCTTGTTCGATTGAGCCCGATTCTCGCAAATCCGACAGCATCGGCCGCGGCGGGTTGCGCGATTCGACGGCGCGCGACAGCTGGGACAAGGCTATTACGGGGACGTCCAGCTCCTTGGCCAGCATTTTCAGGCTGCGGGTGATTTCGGATAATTCCTGGACGCGGTTGTCGTTGCGGCGTCCGCCGGGCGATGTCATCAGTTGGAGATAGTCGATGACGATAAGCGCGATTCCGCCATGCTTTCGCGCCAGCCTTCGCGCGCGCGTCCGCATCATGGGCACGGACATGTTCGGCGTGTCGTCGATAATCAGCGGAGTTTGCGACAATCCGTCCATGACGACGGTTATGCGCAGCATTTCTTCATCATTGACATTGCCGTCGCGCATAGAGGCCAGCGGTATCTCGGTCTGGGCTGACAGTATGCGCGTCGCCAGCTGGGGCGACGACATTTCAAGGCTGAAAAACACGACCGCGCCCTTGTAATTTTTGTTTGCGTTTCCAAAGCGAATCGCGTTTGCCGCATTAAAGGCGATATTCACGGCCAAGGCGGTCTTGCCCATGCCCGGACGGCCGGCGATTATGACAAGGTCCGAATGGTGCAGCCCGCTGATGGCTTTATCCAGATCGGCGAATCCGGTGGTAAGGCCGGACAGCTTTCCGTCGGCTTTGTATGCGATTTCGATTTCCTCCAATGCGCCGCGCAATGCGGCGGCCAATGAAGCGCCTTCCTTTTCGGTGGAACCGGCGACGGACAGTTGGAACAGTTTCTGCTCGGCCGTTTCGATCTGGCGGCCGACCGGATTTTCCAAGTCTTCGACAAAGGCGGAATCGGTTATTTCCTGGCCCAGGTTTATCAGTTCGCGCCGCAGCGCGTTTTCATAAACTATGCGGCCGTATTGGTCGACATTGACGACAGTCGCGCCGGCGCCGGCCAGCTGGCTTAAATAATCCACGCCGCCGACGGATTCCAAGACGCCCTGCTGGGTCAGGTAATTCTTGGCGGTTATGATGTCAAAGGGGATTCCGGCGGCGAATTGCTTTTCGGCCAGCTTGTAAATTTCCTGGTGCGCGGGGTGCGTGAAGTGTTCCGGCTTTAAGAATTCGGACACGCGTTCCAAAGCGCGGTTGTTCATCAGAACTGCGGCCAGAATCGCTTGTTCGGCTTCCAGATTAGTCGGCAAAGTTTTCGGACTGAAATCCATGACGATTAGAGTACATTAAAAAAATAGCTTTTCAAGACATTATTTATGTACGTGAAATTTCTATAGGTGAATTGTAATAGCAGTTTTCGGTAGAGGTCCAAGAGCCCGTGCCGTCATTTCCGCTGGTGGCATAACAGTCGCCGATAAAGGTCGTGCCGGCTGCGCTCATTCCGCCGTCCGGACATTGTTGGCATCCGCCGCTTCCGGTTATGGAAAAACCATAGTACCCCGCCGCGCAGCGGTAAGATGTAGAAGATTCGCATGTTCCGCAATTGCAGGTTTTTACTATTTTTGATTCGTATCCCGTGCTGTGCGCGGTCCAGTCGCCGCTGTAGCAGTTAAGGCAAAGGCCGCACGGGGGAGGGTTTTCAGTCCAAGTATTGTCTGAATTGCAAGTATATGATTTTCCCTGGCAGCCAAGGTTGTCCACCACATCGCCTGTTTGGGAGTATATGTATTCTCCTTCAAAAGACGTCTGGCACATCACACCTAACTTGCCGCCGTTGCACTGAAATGTTTTTTGTGGCGAGCCGTTGCAAGCCAAGCAGCTTCCATTGACTAAATTGTCAATCGCGTGCGCATTACCCGCAATGAATTGCATTATGAAAGATGCGAACGCGGCCATGATTATTTT
Organism: Rickettsiales bacterium; assembly: GCA_031279085.1. Classification (GTDB taxonomy): domain Bacteria; phylum Pseudomonadota; class Alphaproteobacteria; order Rs-D84; family Rs-D84; genus JAITJD01. The sequence goes on from JAITJD010000020.1 coordinate 24,577, forward strand.
GTTCATTCCGTTCTCCTTGATACAAAAAAAGGACTGGTGGTTGTTGGTTGGTGTAAATGTATGAAATATAATAACGCGATGTGTGTAAAAGATAAAATAACCCACCCTTTGGATTAGGCATATCGGGGGGATCAAAATGTCGCAGAAATCATGGATTTTTAAAAATAAAAAAATGCCTAAAATAAACGGTGGTTTGCATTAGGCATAGTTTTATAGAACTTTTATGCCCACATTATGCGCTGTTTTCAGACTGTTGTCAATTGAGAAAAATACCTGAACTATGCCTAATCCAAACTACGGCGACATGAAAAGCCCAAGGTTTTGATAATGATTGAAAAACAGCCTTTCTTACGCGGCTATTCGGTGATGAGACTGCCGATTGTCCGCGCGGACGGAACCCCCGAATGGCCGGAGATGTTTCCGCTGGAAAAAATAGAGCAATTGCGCGCGTCGGTCGGACAGCGGCATTTTTCATCGCAGATGATGCTGGAATATCTGAATGATGAAAAGCTTGCACTGGATCCGGAAGCGCTGCATTTTTATGATTTTGATTTTGACCCGCGCTTTGCGCGGCTGGGCGATAATCTGATAACCGGCGTGTCTTTTTATTGGGACCCCAGCGCCGGCCGCGCCAAATCCGACGGCAGCGTGTGCGCGCTGGTTTACAAAGACGATAAAAACAAGCGAGCTTTTGTTCATGATATCCGGTATTTGAAAGTTTCAGACGGCGACCTGCATCCGCTGGGCACGCAATGCGACGAGATTTTGGACTTTATGAGAATGCACGGCCTGCGGAATATAGCAGTCGAAGTCAACGGCATCGGTTCGGCTCTGCCAGAGATTTTGGGCGATGTCGCGAAAAAGAAAGGCCAGGCGCTGATAGTTCAAAAGATAACAAATCATAAAAACAAGGAAGCCAGAATATTGGATTCCATAGAGCCTGTCCTGACCACAGGCCGCCTGTGGATGCGCCGGCGGATCTGCGGAACTCGGCTGATGACGGAAATGCTGGAATGGTCGCCGATTGCGGCGAACGCGCGAGATGACGGCCTGGACGCGCTTGCCGGCGCGCTGCAAATGCGGGCGTCGCCGGTTCGCCCGATGTCCGCCGGCTTTAAGATATTGAAAGCAAACACGGATTTTAAAATCTAGTTTTGATAATAGCAGGCCGAGCTGTATGTCCAGCTGCCTGTCGTGTCGGATTGGCCGTATCCCTCGCTCAGTTGGCATTGCGTTATCAATGTATTCATTCCCGCAATGCTTGTCGCCGCGCTGTTGCCTGTGGCGGTTGCGCAGGATGTGCACGACTGACTGGTTCCGAAATATCCCGACTTGCATCTGTACGATGTGCTGGATTGGCATGTTTCGCAGTTGCAGGTTCTTGTCGTTCTGCTTTGGTAATTTTTCCCTGAAACATCGCTGTAAAAAGAATCGGAATCACAGCTCGCGCATCCGTTGCATGGAATGCAGGAAGAGCCGCTGACTTTATATCCGGAATTGCAGGTGATTGCTACCCCCGCCACGCACAAGTTGCTCGGCGCTGCAAAAAGCCTTGCGGTCGGAATTATAAGAGATATCGTCAAAATGATAAGTTTGAACACTTTTTTATCCTCTTCAATAATCAGGCGGGAGACATACAAGAAAAGCCTGTGATTGTTTCGCATGTCGTGGTTATTTGCGTTCCGTTGGAAATGGAAATACTTTTTACGACTTTGCATCCGCAGTTGCCAAGCAGGTCGTCGTATGTTGTTCCGCCGGCGGCCGTGCATGCGGCTACGTTTGCATAGGCGGCATGCGAATCATGCGGCAGGCCGAGCAAAAAAGACGTCCCTATAAAGAATTGAATAAGGAATATTTTTTTCATATTTTTCTCCGATTTTTTTAAAAAACCACCAAAGAATTTGGTGGCCGGGAGGTTGGAAACAATTATTTGGAAATTGTGCCGCGTATTCGGCCGAAGCCTTATTCCGCAACCCTCCCGGTCATACCGGGAGTTTTTTTCATCGCGATAATAAAAAGGGCGCATAATACGCGCCAATTCATCACGACGCCAAATAAGGGAGTTTCCACACTCCATCGCAAGAATGCCCTGCGACGATAATAATCATACAATAATAACAGATGTTTGTAAAGGTAATTTTTATTCCTTGTAATGGCAATCGCTGGTATATGTCCAGCTGCCGGAAGCGTCCGAATCGGAATATCCCGAATTCAGAAAGCAATCCGTTATCAATGCGTTCGAACCAGAGGTGCTTGTCGCCGCGCTGTTGCCGGTCGCCGTGGCGCATGATATGCACGTCTGATTGGTTCCGAAATATCCGGTCATGCACCTGTATTCAAAGCTGACCGCGCAGCTTTCGCAGTTGCAGCTTCTTATTATCTTGAATTGGTAATTATCGACGACATTGTCGACCCAGTCGGACGAAGTGCAATTGCTGCATCCTTTGCATTGCACGCAGGAAGAGCCGCTGACTTTATACCCCGAATTGCAGGTTATGGTTGTTCCGGCTACGCAGCTATTTCTCGCCGCGGCAAAGCCGTTTGTGGAGAACATGGCATAAAATATCGCAAAAATTATAAGTCTGAACATTTACTTCTCCCTTGGTCATGGGTTTATTTTGATGCACTGCATTCCCGTGACTGTTTCGCATGTCGTGGTATTTCTCGTGCCGTTGGAGATAGGGGTGCTTTTTACGACTTTGCATCCGCAGTTGCCTTTTGTGTCGTCATATATCGCTCCGCCTGCGTTTATGCATGCGGATATGCTTGCATAGGCGGCGCGCGAATCATTCGGCGCGGCGAATAAAAGCGATGCTGATGTTAAAAGCGGGATTAATAATGTTTTTTTCTTCATTGCTTGTTCCTCCTTTGCGTAAAAACACCGGGAATATCGGTGGCATGGAGGTTAGCAACAAGTATCAAGAATTATGGCGGTTATTCGGGCAAGCCATGCGACCCCGATTAAAATCAGGGTTTGATTGCTAAATGCGAGCATCTGCCGCAAAACTTGGCGCATGCCTATTTCCCAAACAGGGCCAGGAGACTTTTTTTCATCGCTTTAATAAATTAATGACGCGGAACGCGCGTCGTTTGCTTCGCGATGTCCGATTAAGGAATTACTACACTCCATTGCAGGTTAATATCCTGCTATAAGGCCAGCATAACAAAAACAATAGGTGTTTGTAAAGAAAATTTGAAACCAAAAGGAAAATCAATGCACAAAAAACTTTTGCAGCTTTATAAAAAGGCGCGGGATTTGCGCGAGCCATGGCTAAACCGCTGGGCCGACGCCATGCGGCATGCAATGCCTGCGTCGGATTCCGACATCGCGGCCTTGTTTGACGCGACGGCCGCCGACGCGGCGGATAATCTGGCGGCCAGCTTGTATTCTCTTCTGACTCCGCCGGAATCGCTGTGGCTGAATCTGATTCGCGAAAGCGATGATTCGCCAGACGCCGATGCGGCCGCGAAGACCTTGCGCGCGCATCTGAACGATTCAAATTTCTACACGACGATTCACCAGTGCTATTTGGACTTGGTCATTCTCGGAACCGCATGCTTGTTCATGGCGGAAAATCCGGTCGGCGCCGACAGCGCTTTTTCATTTACGGCGATACCGATGTCTGATGTGGCGGTATTGCCCGGCGCGGTGTTTCACACGGCTTCGATGACGGCGGCCGAAGTCATGGAAAAGTATCCGGCATGGACGCCGCCGGCAAACCTGCGCGAGACTTTCAAAAACAATCCCGAAACGCCGCTGAAATTGGTGCAGAGCCTGATTGGCAAAGACTTCACGGCCTGGCTGGATGTCGGCGGGGATTTTGAAAGCAACATCGTCGCGACGGGAACTTTTGAAACGAATCCTTATATGATTTTCCGATGGGCCGTCGCCAGCGGAGAATTGTACGGGCGCAGTCCGGTGCTGCGCGCCTTGCCGGACATCAAGACGGCCAACAAAGTCGTGGAGTTGGTTTTGAAAAACGCGACCATCGCGGTCAGCGGAATATGGCAGGCCGACGACGACGGCGTCATAAACTTGTCGAACATAAACCTGACGCCTGGCGCGATAATACCCAAGGCCGTGGGCAGCAGCGGCCTGACCCCGCTGGCCAGCGGCGCGGACTTTGATGTGTCGCAGATAATACTGGGCGATTTGCGCGAAAGAATCAGGCATTCGCTGCTGGCCGACCGCCTGGGGCTGCTGTCAGAGAAAGAAATGACCGCGACGGAAATTCTGGCGCGCAATGCGGACATGATGCGGGTGCTGGGGGCGACATACGGGCGCCTGCTGCACGAATTCATAAGGCCGCTGTGCGAGCGAGGCCTGCACATACTTTCGCGCCGCGGCTTGATTGAAAAAATATCGCTGCATTCGGATGCGGAGCTGAAATACATCGCGCCCATAGCGATAATGACGAAAGAGGAAGTATTGATATGACGGACGATTTTGAAAAAAATTACGCGCGTTGTTTCGCTTCGCCCGCAGGCGCGGCGGTATTGAAGCACCTGCGTGAAATCACGATAGAGCGGTTCCTGGGGCCGAACGCGACCGAAGCCGAGCTTCGCGCGCTGGAAGGCCAACGCGCATTGGCGCATCAGATTGAAACTTTGATAAAAAGAGGAAAAACAAATGGGAATAATGGAATTTCTGCGCAATAGCTGGTTTCTGATAGTTTTTGTCGGAGGCTTGATTTACTGGGCCGCGCATCAGGAATCATCGCTGGCTTATGTTCAAAAAGACGAAGCGCGCATAACAGCGTTAGAAAAACGAACCAATATATTAGAGAACGGCATCGCTCAGATGCAGATGAAAATAGACGGAATAAAGGAAGATGTGTCTTTGATAAAAGGCGCGGTAATAAAGAAATAAAAAATCCGGCCAAAGCCGGATTTTTTTATTTTCCGCAGCTGCCGATGGCCTTGGATATTGAAATATCCTTGTGCAGCAGGAAGTCGTATTCGCAATTGCCGGATTTGTACGAGCCCGTGCAAGCGGCCAATGTCATAACGGCAAATAATGCCAACAATGCTTTTTTCATAACACTTCTCCTTTGATGTGATTAAGTGCTTTTATTATAATTGACTTAGATATTTTTTTCAACAAATTTATATAAAATTTTTAAACCAGTGAATTCGCCGCCCGCATACCGCTATGGCGTCGAACCTGGCGTCGCCGCGCCATCTGGATTTCGCGATATAGCTTTCCGCGGCGCGTCGCAGACGGGCGGCCTGTCCAAAGCTTACCGCTTCAAGCGCGTCGGCGACAGAGCCGCGCTTTTTCACTTCGCAGAATACAAGCAGATTTCCGCGTCGGGCGATGATGTCTATTTCCGCGCGGTTGGTGTTGCGGCCGGTTGTGTATCTGGATTTCAGTATGCGGAATCCGTGAAAGCGCAGAAACCATCGCGCGCGAAATTCGGCAAAAATTCCTGATTCATAGGAGTTCATATCCCGATTATATAACAAATTTCAGTTCAAGCAACTGGAAAAAAATAAAGGAAAAACAAATGCCTCGTCAAATACAAATTCGCCGCGGAACTGCGGCGCAGCACGAAAATTTCACCGGCGCGGCCGGAGAAATCACAATGGACACCACGGACAAGACTCTGCGCGTGCATGACGGCGCCACGGCCGGCGGCATTCCCTTGGCGCGCCGCGATGAAATTCCGGAAGACGCGGCTCTGCCGGAAGATTATGATTTTGTGATAGAATCCGGCGGCACGTCCGAAGCATGGTATCGCAAGTACAAATCCGGCTGGGTAGAGCAGGGCGGTTCTGTATTGCTGTCCGCGGGCGGGAATATCGCGCTGACATTGCCCATTGAGATGGCGGACGCCGCGTACTTTGTCAATGTGGCCTCGACAGATCCGAACGGAACATGGAGCGGCCGCGTTGCGACGACGATAAGAACGGCCGCGGTGCTGACGATTTACAATACCGGCGGCAGCGGAAATCAGGCTTATTGCTGGGGGGTCAAGGGCATGGCGGCATGATTTTATTGCAATCGCTTGGGGGGATTTGCCTGGCCTAATGTCGGGGCGCGCGTCGTAAGTCGCGCGTCGCGTCTTTTAGTTTAAAGTAATCCGGGACTGTTATAAAATTTTCTTCTTTGTTTATCCAATCGTCGTCGACCGCCGCCGTTATATTTCTTGTTGAATATTTGGCGTCCAGTTTTTTTCGAACCCGCGTGAAATGATGCATGAATATGTCTTCCAGAACATAATACTTCGCGTTTTTCGAATGGGCGATATTGCGCGTCGGATCCGTAAGGCACGGGCAGTGCGCGTTCGAGCCAAGTTTTGCGTTCTGGTCGATTTTCGCAAAGAAAGGAACATAGTATTCCCATTTTCGCGCGTCGTATCTTTTTGTCGGATCGCGCCCGTAATTCAGTATATGGGCGAAAGTGTGCGTCCAATCGGGACGCTTTATAATTTTCGTTTTCGCGGCCCGCAACGCGTCCGCATCGTAAAACTCGTCCGTGTCCATCGTCATGAAATAATTGCAGCCCGCGCGTTTGGCCGCATTCAGACCGGCATTGCGCTTTTCTATTTCCGCCGCCGTACGTTTTTCGAATCGCGCCGGATCAGTTTTTGAAATCGGCGCGGTTTCGTATTTTATGACTTCGTCAACCAGTCCGCGCGTCTTTAATGATTCGCAAAGCTTGCCCAGTTTCGGATTCGCGTCGTCCCCATAGTAAGATTTTTGCGAATAGACGATATTTACATAATCCGCGACCGGACGAATGCATTCGATGGCGCGTTCCAGCAGTTCTTCGCCGTCATACACGACGAACGAAACGCCGAATTTCGCAAAAGCCGCGGCTTTTGAGTGCGGCGTCCGCAAAATAAATATTCTGTGGAAAAGCCATGGAATTCTTTTTATGAACCGAACGATTCCCAATGG
>JAITJD010000002.1 GCA_031279085.1 Rickettsiales bacterium
TTTCGCAATTAGGAAAACTTGCTTAGATTTTTCGATTGAATTATATATCTGCTTCAATCATAATTAGAATATTGTCCTAGGAATAATAATTCAATAAGACAAAGGAGAGAGAAAAATGACACACCAATCAATATGGGAGGCCATAGAAGGCTTTGCGGCCGCGCACAAAATGTCTTGTTCCAGGCTGGCCAGGAGCAGCGGACTGGATCCGACAACATTCAACAAAAGCAAAAGATGGTCGAAAGAAGGCCAGCCCAGATGGCCGTCTACATTGAGCATTTCGAAAATATTGTCTTCGACAGGTTCGAATATAGAAGATTTTGCGAAATTCATCATGGGCGGCAGGAATTAACCGCGCGATGACGATGATTGGGGACACTAAAAAGGAAAGCGCAAACTAAGGCTTAGTCCTGAATGCGCTTTGCCTTTTTGCGGGAATTGCTATCCAGTTCTTTCTTGCGCAGGCGGATTGTGTTCGGCGTCACCTCCACCAGCTCGTCATCTTGGATGTAAGACAAAGCTTCTTCCAATGATATTTTGCGCGGCGGCGACAAGAACAATTTCTCGTCCGCTGTGACAGACCGCATGTTTGTCAGCTCCTTTCCCTTTATAGGATTGACTTCCAGGTCGTTTTCCTTGGTATGCTCGCCTATAATCATTCCGCTGTATACCTGCGTCTGCGGTTCTATGAACAAAGTTCCGCGCGGTTGCAGATTAAACAGGGCGTATGTTGCCGCCGCGCCGTTTTCCATGGATACCAGAACGCCCGGACGATAGCCGGATATTGGCCCGCGGTAAGAATCATATTTGGAAAATATACGGTTCATGATTCCGGTGCCGCGCGTGTCGGTGCGGAATTCGGATAAATAGCCGATAAGACCGCGCGACGGAGCGCTGAAAACAATGCGCGATTTGCCGATTCCCGACGGTTTCATTTCTGTTATCGTCGCCTTGCGCTTGGTCATCTTTTCAATCACGACGCCGCTGAATTCGTCGTCCACATCGATGACGACATCCTCGATAGGCTCCAAGCTTTCGCCATTCCCGCCGTTTTGCATGACGACGCGCGGGCGGGACACGGACAGTTCGAACCCTTCGCGGCGCATTGTTTCGATCAGAATTCCCAATTGCAGCTCGCCGCGTCCAGACACTTCAAAGGCTTCGTTGTTTTCGGACTGCGTGACTTTCAGGGCGATGTTTGTTTCCGCTTCTTTGAACAGACGTTCGCCTATCATGCGCGATGTCAGCTTTTTGCCGCCGCTGCGCCCCGCCAATGGCGAGGTGTTCACAAAGAATGTCATAGTCAGGGTCGGCGGGTCAATCGGCAGCGCGGGAATCGGTTCGACGACATTCAAATCGCACAGAGTGTCCGCGACGGTCGCCTTGGAAAAGCCCGCGATAACAACGATGTCGCCGGCGTTTGCCGATTCCAAAGAAATTTTCTCTATGCCGCGATGCTCTATTATTTTTGTTATTTTTGCCTGCTCGATAGTTTCGCCTTTCATGTTTATGGCTTTTACAGGCTGGCCGACTTTGACTGCGCCGGATTCGATTTTTCCGGTCAGGATTCTGCCGACATACGGATCGGCTTCCAATGTGGTGGCCAGCATTTTGAACGGAGCGTCCAATGCGCAGCGCGTTCCGCCGCAGTCCGGTGCCGGAACATGGTCGACGATCAGCTGGAACAACGGAGTCAAATCCTTGCGTTCGTCATTAAGATTACGCACGGCCCACCCGTCGCGCCCCACGGAGTAAAGATATGGAAAATCCAGCTGAGAATCCGTCGCGCCCAGCTTGTCGAACAAGTCGAAAGTTTCAGACAATACCTCGTCCGGACGCGCGTCGGCGCGGTCGATTTTGTTTATGCATACAATCGGCCGCATGCCCAGCTTTAACGCTTTGGACAAAACGAACTTGGTTTGTGGCAGGGGGCCTTCGGCGCTGTCCACCAGCAGAATGACGCCGTCCACCATGGACAGAATACGCTCAACCTCGCCGCCAAAGTCCGCGTGTCCGGGGGTGTCCACGATATTTATTTTATATTCGCCCCATTGGATTGAGGTGGGTTTTGCAGAGATTGTGATTCCGCGCTCGCGCTCTAAATCGCCGCTGTCCATGACGCGTTCTTCAACGCGCTCGTTCTCGCGGAATGTTCCGGCCTGCTTCAGCATGTTGTCAACTAATGTGGTTTTGCCATGGTCGACGTGAGCAATAATTGCTATGTTTCTTATTTTCAATTTAATTCCCCAAATTTTGATTTGTTCGTGGATTATAAGACATAAAGTTCATATTTCAATTGAAATTATCTGAATTATGTAATATAAAAAATAGAAAGGTTGTTTTATATGAGCGGATATTGCGCTATTTTTAAAAAATATGATGATTTTGTTAAGAAAGTGTTTTTGATTTTCTTGGCAGCGGCTCTTTTTCCCCTGGATTCTTATTCGAAGTCTTATATCGAATCGATTGGCGATAATATGCAGGTTTTGATTCCCGCGTACGCGCTGGGGCTGAGCATGGCGGAAGAAGATTGGAACGGCGCCATACAATTGGCGCAGACATTGATAGCATCGCAGCTGACCGTGGAAAGCTTGAAGTATATTGTTCGCGAAGAACGTCCAAATAAATCCAATAACAGGTCTTTCCCGTCCGGACATACCGCGGGCGCTTTTTCCGGCGCGACATTCATACATAAAAGATACGGAATAAGGCGCGCGATAATCCCGTATGCCATGGCCGGTTTTGTCGGATATTCGCGCGTCAGGTCAAAAATGCATTATGCGCATGATGTGGCGGCCGGCGCGGTTATTTCCATTGCATTCACATGGCTGCTGGTCGGGGAGTATGATGGAAAGCTTTCCATAGAATCCGACGGCACCGGCGCAAAATTAAATTTCAGAACCCAGTTTTAATAAAGAATCCGTCCGGACGGACGGATTCTTTGCAGCCGGCGGATTCAATGGTGTCCGCCGATTTTCTTGCGGCCGCCCATCAGTGGTTGCAGCTTCTTTGGAATATTAACGCCGCCATCGACATCTTGGTGGTTTTCAATCACGGCGGCCAAGCTGCGCGGCAGAGCCATCGCCGTGTTGTTCAATGTCGCGACGAATTTTACTTCATTCGTTCCATTCTCGCGATACCTTGTGTTAGTGCGCCGCGCTTGGAATTCGCCGATGGACGAGCAGCTGCCAAGCTCCACATACTTTGATTGTCCCGGCATATAAGCTTCTATATCATGCTGCTTTACTTTGTTAAAGCCCATGTCGCCCGTGGAAATGCTGAGCGTGCGGTACGGCATTTCCAAATCTTCCATAATTTCTTCCAGTATGTCCAGCAGCAGTTGGTGCATTTCTTCGGATTGTTCGGGTTTGCAGAATATGAACTGCTCCACCTTGTGAAATTGGTGTATGCGAATCAGCCCGCGCGTGTCGCGCCCGGCCGCGCCGGCCTCTTTGCGAAAGCATGGCGACCAGCCCGCATATTTTATCGGCAGTTCGCTCTCTGCAAGGATTTCGTTGTTGTGCAGAGAGTTTAATACAATCTCGCCAGTACCGGACAGGCATCGGTCGGTGTCTTCCAGCATAAACACATCGTTGTTCATAACAGACAGGTCGCTGCCTTTGAAGTGTCCGGCGTCAAACACGGACTGCGGCTTGGTAATGCTGGGCACTTGAATAAAAGCGAATCCGCGCGCAATCAGCTTTTGAATCACGAATGTCTGAATCGCCAAATCCAATTCCGCTATTTCGCCTTTCAGACAATATGTGCGCGACCCGCATACTTCCGCGATTTTCTCCGGCGCCCACCAGTTGTTGATGTCCAGGATATCCCAATGCGCGCGCGGCGTGAAATCAAAATCCCGCGGCTTTCCCGCGCGCTTGACCTCCACATTAAAGCTGTCATCTGGCCCTATGGGCGAATCAGCCGCCGGCACATTCGGGACATGGTGCAGCAGCTCGTTCAATTCTGCTTCCAGATTCGCCAGGTTTTCTAGGTCCGCAGCAATTTCCTCGCCGATTTTTTTTGATTCGGCTATCAGCTGCGCCTTGTCCGTGGCGGTCGGAATTTCTTTTGAGATTTTATTTTTTTCGGCGGTTTTCGCCTGGGTGCTTGTTTTTAGCTCGCGCACGCGCGCGTCCAGCGCAAGAATGGCGTCCGTGTGGTCTGGGAAACCTTTGACTTGGCACGCATTCTTAACCTTGTCGGGATTTTCGCGAATATATTTGATGTCCAGCATTTTTATAAGCCTTTTTATTATTTAAATTAGTCTGATTTGATTATAAGGTCGCGCGATGCGAATCGCAAATGAAAACTATTCCCCCAACGGGGATGAAGACAAAGATGAGAAAGATAAAATCACAAACTTCATTTGAATAAATAATAGTTTATGTTCCGATATTTTTCAAGCAATTTTTGTCTTGCCACAAATTTGATGTTTTGATAGACTTATAGTTGATGCCTAGGCATTGAGGCGTAAGAACCTCGTCTAAATGCGTCTGGTTTGACGATAAAAGCCCCCTGCAAAAAGACAGGAGGGCTGGGGAATATTTAGAATACCCGCGCTGTTTCATTTAGACACAGTTCTTAACCTCCTGCCACCAAAAACTGGTGGTTTTTTGATACAAGGGAAAGATATGATTTGCCATAATGGGCCCGGTCAAAGGTTGTTGCTCGCATGCGCGTGGATTTTAATCTTTGAATCGCTCGCGCCAGCCGCTACCATTCTGCATTATGGTGCATACAGCAGCACCCTGACTGAGGATAAAAAGACAACGCCTTCGCTGAATGTCTCTTTTAGCGGCAAGACATATTTCGGCGCGTTGGGGATAGCGTCCGGCGGTAGGTCTGGGCTCAATTTATCGTATGGAAGCAATCAATATGTGCTGGGAGAATACTGCGCCGAGGGGACATATTCTGCAAATGGCGTCTCGCCATGTGCGGATTGCGCCGCCGGGCATTACTGCATGGGCGGCATCCACCGCGCGCCGTGCGATTACGGAATATTTTCATGCCCGGGGGCAAACCATGCGCATAATCCATCATTGCCGGCAGGAGCGGTCGGGAAAACAAACAGAATTTTGACATTAGCAGAAGTGAATACCGCCGGAATCCCGGCAACCGATATCAGCCAATGGGGGATGGTGAGTTGTTGTGCTGAACGTTCTTCCGACGAGGAGTATCCAAACACCGACTTTGTAAATGTTCTTCCCGGATGCGCGGAAGGGGGCATCGGGCCGGGTGTTTATTTGTTTTTCGACAGAACCGGAAATTTTTGCTACGGAAGTACAGATTTATTTTCGAATCAGGCAAACATGGCATCCAGTGTGTACATTGCTATATTCGATCGCGCCGTGTCATATCGCACCATGCATGTCCCCAATTATTTTAATAATTGGCTCGACTTGGATCACGACGTATTTACAGATTGGGATATAAAAGTGCCGGAAAACTTTTGTAAAAATGATAATCAAACTAACATATCCAATCTGGGCACTGTACCTCAACGCAATATTTGTGTGTATCGGCTGAAATAAGAATCGCCGTGCACGCGACGGGAAAATTTCTGGATAGCATACGTATGTTGAATTTTATGAAAAACAAAAAATAATCTTCTCCTGTTTATCAGGAGGTATATTCCCAAGTTTGCTCTTTATCCCCCTTGATAAAATAAGGGTGGCAAAACAGTCGGGGAAAATAGTGAAAGGTGATAAGTTAAGAGTTGTCGGTGGTGAATCGCTGAAAATTTGCATTGACACAGTGCGGAAAACCGGGCATAATTGCCCCATAGCTGCGCGTTCGTCGCCAGGTACAATTCCGACTTTCGGTCGGAGCTATTCAACTAACGAAAGGATATCCGCGTGAAAAAGTCATTAACAGCATTCCTACTAATTTCCATGATTTCTTTTGTTGCAAAGGCTGATGTCATAGTGGTGGATGACCCGTCTCATTGCCCATCGGGTTATGTAGGGATTGAAAGATTCATAGTCACAACAACTTGTCCGTCGGGCTATACATCCGAATCAGTTGGTAATGTTTATCATTACACCAGCAGCACCGATAGCGTCGCGAATCAAGACGAAACCGGCACATACCTCTACTGCGCGGTTTGAAGACTTGCAGAAATCACATTGCGACGGTTTTCTTTTCTTCGATCGCCATTTCGTCTTGGAACAATGCAGGCTGTGATGCAACCCGCTCAAAGCTCTTTACAAACAAGTAATCGCTGAGCCTGTTCAGATATTGAATAACCGGCGCCAAATTCATTCCGTATCTTTCGATTTCCGGCAGCTTTCTTTCAGCCTCCATCAATTCTACCACGCGTCGCTCGGCCCGCCTGCAAACCGCGCGCGCCAAAGACACATAGCCGCGCGGATTCACAAAGAAAGGCGGAATCGAATTATTGTGCGTCGTTATATAGTCTTCCAGCTGCCAGATTTGCTGGGATAGACGACGTTCGTCCGCATTCTTGTAATAGAAATAGCCCATCAGTTCCGACAGAAATGTCTGGACTCCGTCGAATTTGTCTTCGGCCAGGCCCAAGGCACAGCTCAGCTCGTCCAAGGCGCCCATTATTTCAATAACGGGATGAGTCTTGCTGGCAATCCTGTTGGGATTCAGCTGGGTCATTCCTGTGTCGCCCGATTTTGTCGTGACTTGTGCCATTTTAAAAGCCTTTTTTTATATCAATTCGCATCCGTTGGCGCTGCATGCAGCTTCGGCCCCGAAATTGACGAAATTTTTCTCTTCTTCGATTCTTTCTAAATGAAGTTCCTGCACATTTGCGATGAAGGTCTTGTACACTTCCTCATTCGTATCTTCAAACGGCGCCTGGGTATAGCTGGAATCAGAATAGGGCAGCAGCGATATTCCGGTGTACATCTCGCGGTTTGCCCACATCCATTCGCGCACTTCGTCCCATTCGTGGTTCTTCACATTGCAGGTGCATGAAACATTGTTATAGTTTTCGCCTTTTATATGTCCCGGCTTTATCCAGTTTTCAAATAGGTATTTCACGCGCTCCAAAAATTCAATCGCGGTTTCGTTGCGGCGGGTGACCGCGCCGTCAGGGGCCTTGATGGCCATGGATATGACGCCGTTCTTGTTCGGATTCATTTCCTCATCTTCAATCATATCCGGAAAGTTTTCAAGCATATAGCCATATAATGGCTCTAATTTATTCACGCGCAGCCTGCGGATATAGTGCTTGGCGTGCCAGGGGTGTATCCCGCTGCTGGTTCCCAGTACCAGACTTCCCGTGCCGTCCGGCTTTATCGTGGTCTGGCGGTCGGCGGTTTTGATTCCAATGGCCTTTGCGATTTCCTCGTTCGCCTGCCGCACGGCCGCTGCGGCTTTATGAAAATCCAGCTTGGTCAGATCGTGATGGGACGCTATGCCCGTCAGCGACACGCCGATCAGCGCCATGTCTTCCGCAGTTTCCTTCCATTTTGGGTCAATATAATGAAAATCGGTGTATGCGGCCTGCAAAGTGCCTAGAACTGATGCGTAGTAAGCGCGCTCGTCAAAATCTTCCTGTGATTCGACATTACCCAGATTCACGGACGTCAAATTGCAGAATCCGTTCGACGGCATGGATATCTCGCAACACGGATTCACCAGCCAGTCGTTTGCGTTTGTCCAAGTAAAACCTGGTTCGCCGCAGCCTGACTTCTCGCATTGCGTGAATATTTTATCAAATTCTTCCCTTGTTGTGTCGCCGCGGTCAAATTGAACAGAATTATTTGACAGGGCGCGTTGGGGATTTTTCTCCCACCAGTTTCCCTCCTTGGCGTGCAGCATTAATTCATCGTCTTTGTCAAACAGGCAGATCATTGAACTGCGGCGCACGCCGCCGGCCAAAACCGCTTCGGAAATAAAGCAGCATATATCATAGCAATCCAAAGATGTAAGATTGTCTTGGCTGTTCTTGACTTTTTCATCAAGCAACTTTTTCAAATTTTCCAGGGTCTTTTGCAAAGGCCCCGGCCCGGGTGCCGCGCACATGCTGGAATGAATCAAAGCGCCCTTTGGCCGTATTGACGTCAAATCAAACTCAATATCATCGCCGGTGATGAAATAAGCTTTAAACAACTCACGCGTGCAATCCGCCCAGCCTTCAATCGAATCTTCCGGCTTGAACACTGTTGTTTTTCCCGTGCGGGCGACAAACTTTGGCAGCTTTTCAATAAAGTTGCGGCGGACGGAAAAGCCCACGCCGCATCCGCAAAGCAATAAATAAAACAAGTCCGAAAAGGCGGATATTTTATCAATCCCGACAGCCGAGCAATTATACATGCGCGCATTGTTGCGGAAAATTCCGTCGCCGCCGAACTGCATGCTGCGCATGCTGGGTAGAATCTTTTTATCCATGACCAGCTGATATGCGCGCTCAATTTTGTCAGCAACCTGGGGGAATTTTACCAAATGCATATTCTTGTTTCGCTGAATGGTTTCTTCCCAGGTTTCGCGGCGCTTTTTATCCGGCATGTATTTGGAATACTTCATATAATAAGTCAAATCAGATAAAAGCTTTAAAGATTCGTTCATTGCGGGAGCCTTTGTAGTTTACTTAACGATTCTCAGATAGTTTCTGCGAATCATAACTTGTTGCTAGTTCCTTGTTATTCCTGTTTTTTTACGCTCCCTCTCCCCGATACATAAAATCAACAGGTAGTAGATTTTTGTTTGTCATGACACAATATATAGTATTTTTTATAGTTTTGGAAATTTTTTTTTAATTATTTTTGATAATTTGTACTTGACTTGAAGATATCTTCATTTTCTGGGCGATTTATTCGGCAGCGAATCATAAATACTGATACATAAATTATATTTGTGCGCATAATATGCGGTTTGTGATTCGCATTGGCGGAAAATTTTGTTTGGCAAACTATAAATTTGCTTTGAGCATGTGCTTTTTATATGTTATGTTATTCAAACAAAAAAGAATGGAGCTTATCAATATGTATGACATTATAATTCTTGGTTCGGGTCCCGCCGGTTTGACAGCCGCGCTTTATTGCGCCCGCGCCGGAAAGAAAACCTGTGTGCTGGGCGGCGAAACCTTGGGCGGTCAGACGGCCGGAATCGCCGTGTTGGAGAACTATCCCGGATGGGCGGGCAGCGGGCTGGAATTGGCTGAATTTATGAAAAAGCAGGCCGAGAGTTTCGGCGCCGAACTGATTTTTGCATCCGCCAAATCTATTTCCGGCGATGCGGATGCCGGCTTTTCTGTCGAAACATCTGACGGAGGAAAATACAAATCAAAGGCTGTAATAATTTCAACCGGCGCCAGCCCCCGCAAATTGGAAATAGAAGGCGCGAGGGAATTGGCGGGCAAGGGCGTTTCCTATTGCGCGACCTGCGACGGATTTTTTTACAGCGGCAAGGATTTGATTGTGATTGGCGGCGGAAATTCCGCATTGAGCGACGCCTTGTATCTGGCAGACCTGGCAAAAACGGTGAAGATTGTTTATCGCAAGGCTTCATTCACGCGCGCAGAGCAAGTACTGATAGACCGCGTTAATGAAAAAGCGAATATAGAATGTCTGTTCAATACTGAAATAAAAAGCATAAAGCCAAAATCTGATAGCGATGACAATGAATTAATCGCTACAACTATAAACGGCGATGAAGTTGTTTGTCATGGCGTGTTTGTGGCCATAGGGCATGAAGCGAATACCGATTATCTTAGCGATGATATCAAGCGCGACAATATGGGAAGACTGGTTTCTGCGGAAATGCCGGTCGGAATGTTTGTCGCGGGCGATGTTCAGTCGGGTCTGAAAATGCAAATCGCGACCGCGGTGGGCACAGGCTGCGCGGCCGCGATGGATGCGATAGGGTTTATAAACAGTCGATAGTTGTCCAAAGACTAATTACTTTGGGCTGAAATGCTTTTTCAAGGCGGTATATGCGGCGCTGATTTTTGCAAATTCAGCCATCGCGTTCTTTTTGTTTTTTGCGGTATCGGGATGATAAAGCTTGGCCAGTGTGCGGTATCTTGCCCCGATTTCGCGCCATTCGGCGGAAATTGGCAAATCGAATGTCTTGAATGCGGCGGCTATATCCGGCGGCAGCGACCGCCGCGCTTTGATGCGGTCGAATTTGTCGCGCCCGGTCAGAAAATCATTGATGAATTTCACATAATCGGCATTTTCCGTGCCCGCTTGTTTTTTCGACGAGCTTCCAAAAGTTTGCCTTTCCCAATCCGCCTCGATTTCTTCTGGCGTCATATTGGCGTAAAAATTCCAATTCTTATTGTATTCCGCGGCGTGTTCCTTGCAGAAATACCAGTATTCGCGCAGGTCGCGCGTTTTTGGCGCGCGGCATGTTCCGGCTTTCGTGCAGCCAGCATAATCGCACTTTTTTATCATCTAGCAGTCGCGTTTTTTTGACAGCGGGTGATGCTGTTCCAATGTATCCCGCAGTTTTGACGGCAGGACATGGGTGTAAATTTGGGTTGTTGAAATATCTTCATGTCCCAGCATCGTTTGAATCGCGCGCAGATTCGCACCGCCCGCCAGCAGATGCGACGCGAACGAATGCCGCAGCACATGCGGACTGACGCGCTTGGGGTCTATGCCGGCCAGCACGGCGCATTTTTTCAATATCTTAAAAAAACCGTCGCGCGTTATATGGCCCGTCTTGCCGTTTGAAGGAAACACATACCTTGAACTCGCAGAGCGCGCATGAGTTGTTTTGTTGTCTTTCTCTTCACAATCTTTTATTTCAAGCCATTTGTTCAATGCGTCTATCGCATTCTGATGCATTGGTACGATTCGTTCTTTCGCGCCTTTGCCGTGGATCAGCAGCTTGTCGCCCAGAATGGCCGTGCGCGGCAGCCCGCAAAGCTCCGACACGCGCAGTCCCGACGCATACAGCAGCTCCATCATAGCGCGCAGGCGTATGGAATTCCCGACATCACCGGCGGAAGATATCAGCAGTTCGATTTCTTCGGCGGACAGGAATTTAGGCAAAACTTTGTTGCGTTTAGGCAATTCCAGCGCGGCCGCCGGATTTTTCGTCATGATTTTTTCCAGGCATAGGAACTTATAGAATCCGCGCAGGCTGCTTGCCTTTCGCGCGATGGAGGACGGGCCGGCCGGCAATCCGGACAGATAAGACTGCAATTGCCGGGCGCTTACTTTGGTCAGGTCGCCCAATGCATTCGCAGCCTGGGCAAGATCGTTGCCATAAGATTCCAATGTCTTTTGGCTGCGGCCTTTTTCGGCGGACAGAGCTTCTAAAAATATTTCTATATGATTCATGAAAATAGCACGATTTCTGTTAGATTCTGCGCAGGCGGGAATGATATTGTCGCCAATATTATAAGAACAGCCAGAATTATCCATACGATGATTTTGTTGCGTGCGGTGTTTTTTTTCTTCAGCGGCATTTTATCCTCCCGTTATGCGATGTCAAAGCTTTTGATAAAAACGCCGGCGCCCGCAATGATTATCAGCGGCGGCGCGATTACGGACAAAACCGGCGACAGCGCGCCGGTCGCGCCCAGCGCATTGAACATATTCGTCAGAAAATACAATCCAAAGCAAGTTATGATGCCCATGCCGAATTTTATCCCGAAACTGTAATTGCGCCTTTGGCGCGTCTGGGAAAAGGCAACGCCCAGCGCGGCCATCGCGATCATTGTCATAGGCAGAAACAACAGCGTCCAAAACTGCACCAGATGCCCGCGCACAGGGGCGCCTATCATGCTCATTTTCTTTATGAATGCCGGCATTTTCCAAAAAGATATCTGGTTGGGCTGAAGATATCTGTCCAGCACTGTTTTCGGGTTCAGCAATGTGTCGATATGCCAGGCCGCTGTTTTTTGAACGCCGCCGCTGTCCCATATTTTGGCGCGGTCGGCGCTCAGGCCGCTGTCCGACAGTTTGACGGCGTCGGATTCCACGCGCTTGCTTATCTTGAAATCTGGCGTTTGAAGGAATATTGTAACGTGTCTGAAAACCAGCTCGTTATCTTTCATCTGCACATTTTCAGAACGCAGGGTTATTGTTCCTCTTTCCGATGATTCGCGCATCCATACGGCATTGTCCACCAGCTTCAAGTTTTCTTCCGTTATGTTTTTGGCGCTTAGGCTTACGGAATAAGGGTTAACGACAGCGGCGGCGAAAATGCCGATCAGCGCCGCGCCGAACAAGAAAGGCCGCGCCGCCTGATAAGGAGAAAGACCGGCGCTGGACACGATTATGCTCTCAGTTGATTTTGTCAGCTTGTAAGAGGCGAACAGTGTGCCCATGAATACCGACAGCGGCAGAAACAGCGGAACATATTCCAAAAGCCTGACAAAGCCTTCCATCAAAGCCGCGCCTATGGTCGGATTGGACGGCAGCCGCTCTACGAATGTGATTGCGAAAATAACGCCGCATACGACCAGCATGACAATGCCGACGCCGGAAAAGAAGCGGCTCATTAAAAACCTGTTCAGGATTTTTGGCTTTATTATCATAATTTTTATACTATAATCTTCATAAAAGGAAAATACAATGGAAAAAAAGCCGATTTCTCGTTATGGGTTTGACTCTTTGGTGAAAGAGCTTAAAAATTTGAAAGAAGTCGAAAGACCCGAGATACTGTCTGTCGTGCAATGGGCAAGGTCTTTGGGCGATTTGTCCGAAAACGCCGATTACAGCGCCGCCAAGGAAAAACAGCGAATCATCGACAAGCGCATCCGATTTATAGAAGAAACGATCGCGAACGCGTCCGTCATTGATGTGGACAGCCTGCGCGGCGACCGCGTGGTTTTCGGCGCGCGCGTTGTCGTTGAGGACGAAAATGGCAACAAGATGCAATGCCGAATTTTGTCGGATGTGGAGTCCGACGGAAAGCAGGTGATTTCCTGCACTTCGCCGGTCGGCCGCGCGCTGATTGGAAAGTGCGTCGGCGACACCTGCATTGTGCGGCTGCCGTCCGGCGAAAAGGAATATGAGATTCTGGAAATAAAGTTCAAATAAAAACGCCGGCGCAAGCCGCTGCGCCCAGGAGCAAGAATGAACATACGGATTTTGCCTGAAAATCTAATAGACCAAATCGCCGCCGGCGAAGTGGTCGAACGCCCCGCCAATGTAGTCAAGGAGTTGGTTGAAAATGCGCTAGATGCCGGCGGCGACCAGATTGTCATAGATGTCGCGGACGGCGGGCGCACAATGATAAATGTGACCGACAACGGATGCGGAATGTCGCGCGCGGATCTGGTGAAAAGCATATTGCGCCACGCGACGTCAAAGCTGCCGGACGACGATCTTTTGAATATAAATTTCATGGGTTTCAGGGGCGAGGCGTTGCCTTCAATTTCTTCGGTGTCCGATATGACGGTCGACACTTGCAACGGCATGGAAGGCAACGGCTGGACATTGGATTGCAACACGGGCGAGACAAAGCCCAGCCCGTGGGAATCTGGAACGCGAATCCGGGTCGCCAACTTGTTTGCAAAGACGCCGGCAAGGCTGAAATTCTTGCGCACGGATCGCGCCGAAATGATGTCCGTAGTAGAGGTTGTAAAGCGGCTTGCCATGGCGCGGCCGGATGCCGGCTTCATCTTGAACAACCGCTGGCGTTTTCCAAAAGGGCAGTCGCTGGAAGAGCGAATCATTTCAGTAATGGGCGAGGATGTCCGCGGAAGAATGCTGCGTGTGGAATATGAGACCGCGCGCGTCGCGCAACAGTTCGGATTGAGTTTGCACGGCTTTGTTTCAGAGCCGACCCTGCGCCGCGCGTCGTCCGTCGACCAGTATCTGTTTGTGAACGGCAGGCCTGTAAAGGACAAAGTTTTGGTCGGCGCGCTGCGCGCCGCATACATGGATGTGATGAATTCGCGCGAATTCCCGCTTTGCGCGCTTTATTTGAAATTGGATTCTTCCGCCGTTGATGTCAATGTATCGCCCGCCAAAACAGAAGTGCATTTCTTAGAGCCCGCCAAAGTCCGTGGATTCATCATCAGCGCAATCCGCAGGGTTCTGTCGACTACAATAGGGCAAAGGGCGCCGGGGCAAGACGAATGGGCGGAAAGGGCTGTTCATTCCTTTGCGGATAGGGATTTCTGGGCGGTGCGGAGCAGGGCGGCGGAATCCATCGAATACAAAAGAAATGACGAATTGGGTATACGTGTTGATAAACCGGCAGAAATGCAAAACCATTATGATACCGGTTTGTCCTTTGAACCTTCTGACTGTCCGCCGCTGGGGCGCGTCATCGGTCAGATTGGCAGCAAGTATATTCTGGCTGAAAACGGGCGGGGATTGGTGATAATCGACCAGCATGCCGCGCATGAAAGAATCGTGTACGAGCAGCTGCGCGCCCATTCCGTCAAGGTGCAGCCGCTGCTGGCGCCGATGGTAATAAACCTGAATCCTGAAAGTGTCGCCGCGATCTTGGAAATTAAGGACGAGCTGAAAAAATGCGGACTGACCTGCGATCAGTTCGGCGAAGATTCCATAGCCATATTTGAAAAGCCGGCCGACTGGGAAATGGATTGGGCCGCGCTTTTGCGCGATATTTCAGATGAGGTATCCGTTCACGGGCATTCGTCCATACTGCACGAAAAACTGCACTTAAAGCTTGCGAACCACGCCTGTCATCATTCCGTGCGCGCCGGTCAGAAGCTGAATTTTGCACAGATGGACGCCTTGCTGCGCGATATAGAGAACACAGAGCGCGCCGGTCAGTGCAACCACGGCCGTCCCGTCTATAAAATCATAAAAATGTCCGAACTGGACGGCTGGTTCGAAAGATAAATTAATAATCGGCAATCCGCTGAACCTATAACACAAGCCCCGGGTCAGTAATTATGGGATTCTCGTTAAACGATGATGTATAATAGCAAGTTTGCATAAATTGCCAATTTCCTGAATAATCGCTGCCATTAGGCGGCGAGGCATAGCATTTGCTTATTGTGGTATTATCTCCTGCGACGCTGGTTCCGCCTATCGGGCAAATCGTGCAGCCGGAAGTTCCATTAGTGCTGGTGCCGTAATACCCCGCTGCACAGCGATAGGTGGTTGAAGAGTTGCAAGTATTGCAGCTGCACGATTTGGTTGTCTTTTTCTGGTATCCTGTCCCGTATGCGCTCCAATCAGCATCGCTGGTGCAATTCGCGCAGCCGGTGCAATTCGACTGGCAATAATAGTAATCATAATCGCAGGTTCCCGCGCTTTGCGTCCCGCCGTTTGTTCTGGTGTATCCGGAATTGCAGGTGGCGCACGAACAGTATGAACCATTACCATAATAGTAATAGGATTGGCATGAGAGTATATAGCAAGGATTCTCAGTAGAGGGAGCTACGTTAACACAAAACGCCGCCCAGGCCCCTTGGCAGCAAAGGGCCACTGTCAGAATAGTTAAGGGTATTCTTAATTTTCTCATTCCAACCTCTTTTTTTACAAATGCAAAACCGCCGGAAAAAAGGCGGTTGGAGGTTAGCGACTATCCAATAAATAGCGGCGGTATTCTACATATTTCCGCACCCTCCAACCCAAGGTTGGAGCAGCGCATGCATAACGCGGCATGCTCGTGTATTGGAGAGGTCGCTAAACCTCGTCGCGGGAACACCCCGCGGCAATTGAATTATATCCAGAATAAGGCGGCGGAGCAAGAAGTAATTTGCAATTGTCAAATTGCGCTTTACACCATTGTTTTTTTTTACTATTCTTATCCCCATAATCAAAGGAGATTTTTATGAATACAGAAATTGCGCAGGATGTTGGTAATGCTGCGGCAGCCGCGCCGAAAAACGATGTCATGACCTTGATCTTGTGCGCAGTGGTGCTTGTGGTGATTTATTTCCTGATAATACGTCCGAATAAAAAGCGCATGGACGAGTATAAGAAAATGATCGATTCTTTAAAATTAGGAAACCGCGTCATGGCGGCCGGAATCTATGGAACCATAAAAAAGATAAATAAAGACTCAATAGAACTGGAAGTGGCGAAAAATGTGGTTATAGAAGTGAACAAAAACGCGGTCGCGGGTCTGGACAAGCAGCAAGACTAATATTTATCTTGCCAAATAAAAAGGTTGTTTTATGTTGAAAAAACTGTTGATTATTTTTACTGCCGTATTTAGCGTGCTGCTGGTCGCGCCGACAATGTTTCAGGATTCGGCGAAATATTTTCCTAGCTGGATTCAGCCGATACCGCTGGGGCTGGATTTAAAGGGCGGCGCGCAGCTGCTGCTGGAAGTGGACACTGATGTTATGCTGGCGGAAAAAGGCACGCAGCTTTACGACAGCGTCCGATCCGCGCTGTTAAACCGCGACAAGGGCGTAATAAGATTTTCGAGTCTGCGCAATTCGTCCGACGTGATATCAATGACTATTCGCGACGACTCTGAGGTGTCGCGCGCAAAAGGCCGCCTGAAAAAAGAACTGGGATCTGGCATAGACATCAAGTCTGACGGCAACAATATAACCGTTTCGTATTCCGATGACAGCAAATTGGAAATGTCCCGCGATGCATTGACGCGCAGCATAGAGATTATCCGCCGCCGCATTGACGCTTTGGGGACCAAGGAGCCTTCGATTCAATCGCAGGGCGGCAAATATATATTGGTGCAGCTTCCCGGCGTGGATAATCCGGAAAGAATCAAAGATTTGATAGGCCAGACCGCAAAAATGACATTCCATCTGGTAAATGAAAACATCACCCAAGAGCAAATCGCGAGCTCGCGCGCGCCAGCCGGCACGGAATTTCTGCCGGTGATGAACGCGCCTTGGCAGCTGATACCGGTCTATTCGCATGTGGAGGTGTCCGGCGAAAGCCTGAAAGATTCCCAAGCCGACTTTGATCAGAATAACATGCCGGTCGTGACGACGGTTTTTGACGCATCGGGCGCGCGTCGTTTTGCAAAGCTAACCACTGAGCATGTGAATGAAAGATTCGCAATCGTTCTTGATGGCAAAGTTTTGTCAGACCCGGTGATCCGAGAGCCGATACCGGGCGGCCGCGGCCAGATTTCCGGCGGATTCACATTGCAAAGCGCAAAGGATTTGGCGGTGCTGCTGCGCTCTGGCGCGCTGCCGGCGCCGTTGTCCGTCATTGAAGAGCGCACCGTGGGCGCCGGCCTGGGCGCTGATACCATTGCGGCGGGCAAGCTGGGCTCCGCTGTCGCCGTATTGTTCATAATGATATTCATGCTGACGTATTACCGCGGATTTGGAATGATAGCAAATATCGTCCTGCTGGTGAACCTGGCGATGATTATCGGTATTTCCGCTTTGTTTGGCGCGACTCTGACATTGCCGGGCATCGCTGGCATCGCGCTGACGCTTGCGATGGCGGTGGATGCGAACATACTGCCGTTTGAAAGAATTCGCGACGAAGTAAAGGCCGGCAGCCCCACACTGCGCGCGGTCGAGGCGGGATTTCACCGTTCTCTTAAAACCGTGTTGGACGGAAATCTGACGAACCTGATATGCTCGCTGATATTATTCCAGTTCGGCGCGGGACCGATTCGCGGATTCGCCGTTACTCTGTCGATTGGCGTCATAACGACTTTGTTCACCTGCCTGGCTTTGTCCAAGCTGATCATCGACTGGCACATGGGCGGCAGAAATAAGAAAATCGGGTTTATAAAATGATTTAGGAAAAAGGGTTGGATTATGAAATTAAGTTTTATGAAATATAGAAAGCTCTCGTACTGGATTTCCGGAATACTGGTGGCTTTGTCGATTTTATCTTTTTCGGTGCGCGGGCTGAATTACGGCATCGATTTCGCCGGCGGCATATCTATGGAAGTGACGCCGGTATCGGCTGAATACACCATTGATAAAATGCGCGGAGACCTGGCGGCATTCGGGCCGGAGCTTCAGTCCGTTGACAACAAGTCTATCCTGGTCCGCGTAGGTCTGCCAAAAGGCGCCACGGACGAGCAACAGAATCAGCGCGTGCGCGAAATAAAAGGCATGCTGGGTGAAAAAGTAAGCTATTCCCAGGTTCAGATAGTCGGCCCTAAAATCGGCGGAGAGCTGGTTCGCGGCGGAATACTGGCGATTTTGGTTTCGTTTATGCTGATGTCCGTTTATATCTGGATAAGGTACAAAGGCGGTTATGCGGTGGGCTCGTTTGTTTCGCTGGTATTGGATTTTGTTTTGATGTTCGGATTCTTTTCCATCACCGGATTGGAATTCAACCAGACCTCGATAGCGGTCATTCTGATGGGCATCGGATATTCTATAAACGATAAAGTCGTCAATTATGATCGGATTGACGAGAATATAAAAAAATATCATAAAATGCCGATGAGCGCCCTGATAGACTTGTCAATCAACGAAATGATGCGCAGAACGATAATGACCAGCGCGTCGACAATCGTCGCAATGATAGGGCTGTATTTGTTCGGCGGCGGAATGCTGCGCGATTTTTCCGTCGCGATGACATTTGCGGTGATCATGGGGACGGCGACCAGCATTTACATATCGAATGTGGTCTTGTATCATTTCAATCTGCGCGAAACGGATTACTGATATGGGCGAATGAATAAAGAGGCAGGGCAGATGGAGAATAAAAAAATCTTTTCATCACGCATGGGAAATTTTGCGCGTATGGCATTATTCCTTTTATTCGCATGCCCGTTTGCTAATTTGTCCGTCTGTTCTGCCGCAGAGCTATTCAATGCGGACGAGCCCGTGCAGGACGGCTTGAATGTGTTTGAAATGTCCGATATGTTTGCCGACATTTATGAAAAGCTGGATAGTGTGAAATGGGGCGGAAAGAACGTCAAGGTCGCGATTGAAAGCCTGGAAACCATCAGCCCGAACGCGCATATAGGCATGACTGACGACAGAGTTGTCCTGGTATGGCGTGATTCGATTGTCGCAAATTACCCGCGGCCGGCCGCTGGCGACTGGAACGGATTCGGACAAATTACGACCGCATTGGCTTTAAAGCTGCGCGCCTTGATTCCGGACTTTGGAAGCAAAAGCGAAAGCGCTGTGTATAAGATTGTTGTGGATGCCCTTATGCGCGGCATAGACGAGAACGGAAGGTATGTCTATTCCAAATCCGCCGAAGTTTTAGAGGACGGCCGCCTGCTTACAAATGTCGGCTTGGAAGGCGTCCGCGACGAACGTGGAAACTTTCGCGTTCGCGGTATTTACAAAGGGTCGCCGGCAGATATGGGCGGAATAAAATCCGGCGATTTGATAACGAGAATCAACGGAGTGCGGATTTCTGAAATGCCGGATCAAGATATCGCCGCATTGTTTTCCGGTTTTAATTCCGGAACATTGAAAATGTCGGTTTTGAATTCTTTCGGAGAACGGCAGGTAGTGCTACGCCGCGCCACAATGGTGCTGGCCGACAGCGACATAATACACCGCGACGGCCAGGGCGGCGACGGAGGCTTTCTGGAAATAGTCGTGCATCGTTTGACTGATGGCGCCGTTTCGATAATAAATGAAGCCCTGGCAAATTATCCGAATGTGTCCGGCATTGTTTTGGATCTACGCGGCGCTTCGGGTGATGACGAAAGGTCGGCGGCAAAGCTGGCCGGCCTGTTCATGGGACAGGTTCCGGTAATGAGGATAATTGAAACGGCAAAAAAAGAAGTGGAAATTATACCCGGGGGACAGGCCGCGACGGCCGCGCCTGTGGTGGCGCTGGTTTCAAATGCGACAAAAGGCACGGCCGAAGCCATTGCGGCCGCGTTTTATGAAAATGGCCGCGGTGTCTTGGTGGGGACGCCCACCGCCGGCAATGCGCGCATAGCAACATTAATAGACTTAAAAAACGGCGGTTCTCTGGAATTGATGAACAAAGCTCTCAAAACCGGCCGCGGAGGCAATATAGACGGCCGCGGAGTATTCCCGCTGGTGTGTCTGTCTAATATAAGAAGCTCAGAGCAGCAGGGGGCTTTCTTTCTGAACGTCATAAACGGCGACTTTCGCGCCAAGGATTTTAATAAGGAAACCGGTGTTTCAGGAGATACAATCCGCAAAGGATGTCCGGTAATCACCAGCGGCGCAGATGAAGATGCTTTGTCCGCAGCCGTTTCAGTAAAAATACTGACCGATAAGAAAATATATGACAAATTAATGGCAGAACTGTAAAGCGAGGCGCAAATGTTTCTAGCAAAAGACAATTCTATAAAATGGAAGCGAGTCGCGTGGGCTTTCGCGCTAACAGCTGTTTTGTGTCTTGTCGGAATATTGTGGCTGGACAAGCCGCTGTACATTTTTTTCCGCGAATTTGATTGGTATGGCTGGGTTATTTTTGATATGATTTTCAGTCATGAAATCTGGCTTTTTACATCGGGCGTCATTTTTGTAATACTTTTAGTTAAAAAATATTTAAAAACAATAAATAAAACAAATAAAAAGACAATTAAGTTTAATATATGGAAAATAATTGGTAGTTTTATAGAAAAATCAAAAACTAATTATGGTTTCTTGATATTTTGCTCTATTTTATTGTCCGGTGTTTTCACTGGTATTTTAAAGTTTGTTTTGGGGCGCGCCAGACCGGTATTTTTTGAGGCCTTGGGGCAAACCGGATTTTACCCATGGACAAAAGGATGGGCGTTTAATTCCATGCCGTCTGGACATGCGTCGGCTTCATTTGCCGGGCTGGTTATGATAGGAATGTTGTTTCCCAGAATAAAATGGGCGACATGGACGTTGGCCGTAGTCATAGGGATATCGCGGATATGTTATGGCGCGCATTTTCCGTCGGATGTGCTGCTGGGCGCATTTATAGGAATGCTGTCGGCCGATATTATCAAAAGCTTTTTTAGGGTCGATAAAAAATAACTCGCCAGGTCTTTTGAGGGGCTTTTTTTTACCTTGATTTTGTGATAAAATACATTCATGGCTAATAATTCAAAATTTTTGCCGGAACGCGTGTCCGGCGCGCTGAGAAGTCTTATTTTCCGTAGTTTGGGCGCTGTGCTGCTGCTATTGGGCGCCTGGCTTTCCGTCGCGTTGATTTTTCATGACCCCTACTTGGACGGCTTTGCGGCCAGCAGCGGATTCGGAGCGCAGAACGTAATGGATTATATTATAGGCTTCATTCGTTTCGGGGTCGGTTTTATACCGGCTTTGTTCCTGTTTCTGTATATTGCGAGAACGGGCTTGTCTTTTGTTATGAACTGGGAATCGCCCTCGTCGCCGGAATACAACGCGGTTATGGTATTCATCGCGATTTGCGCTGGTGCGGCCGGCCTTGGGGCGATGGCGCCGCGCCTGACTTTTGGCGGAATGGCCGGCCATGTCGCCGCATTTGACATGGTTTCTTTATTCGGCCGGTGGACTTTTGTCTTCGGCATTTTGTTTTTTGTTTTGTTTCTGGTAATGGCCGGCAAGATGCTTAACATAAAACTCAAAGACCTGAATACTCTGCTGCGCGCCGTCGGCAAGCTTGTCGTCTGGCTGCTGTCCATTTTCCATATTATAAAGCCGCTGGCTGCGGAAAAAGATACCGGGGACCGCAATGAAGACGAGAAAGGCGAATATATGCAGGCGAAAGCCTTAAAACCGTCCGCCCGCAAAAAATCCGCCCGCAAAAAACTATCGGGGAACAAAGCGCAGTCGGCAGGATTGGATTATGAATTGCCGGATCCGGAATTTCTGGAAAAATCTGTTTTCGGAAAAAATGTCATAACTCCGGAGTTAAAAAGAAACGGGCTGGCATTGGAAGCGCATTTTGAAGAATTCGGCGTCTATGGCAAAGTTGTCGGAATAAGGCCGGGCCCGATAGTCACGTTGTATGAATTCGAGCCTGACAGCGGCGTTCGCATAGCGAAAATAACCGAGACTGTAAAAGACATGACGCGCGCCATGGCCACCGAAAACATCCGCATAGCCCATATTCCGCGCACTAATTATATCGGCGTTGAGATGGTTAATATAAACAGGCAGACCGTGCGCCTGCAATCGCTGATAACAAATGCCGCATTTTTGAATTCAAAATACAAAATACCTTTGGCTCTGGGCGTGGATATAGGCGGAAACCCGATGTATTTTGATCTTTACAAGATGCCTCATGTGCTGATTGCCGGGCGCACGGGCTCTGGAAAATCAGTGTTTGTGCAATCCATAATAATGTCTGTTTTGTATCATTTCACGCCGGACAAATGCAAATTATTGATAGTTGATCCCAAAGGCGTGGATTTTACCTTGTGGGACAACATACCGCATCTTGTCGCGCCTGTTCTGACCGATGCAAGCTCTGCGGTGAATGCTTTGAAATGGTCCGTGCGCGAAATGGAGGAAAGATATAAGAAGTTAAAAGACCTGGGGGTTCAGAACATAGAGGGATATAATGATGCCGCCGCCAGACTGCGGGCGGCCGGAAAAACAATAACAAAACAGGTTGCCGTAGGAACGGACCCTGAAACAGGGGCTTTGGAATTCGAAGAGCAAGAGGTTGATTTGTCGGACATGCCGTACATGGTCGTCGTAATCGATGAGGTTGCAGACCTGATGTCTGTCGCCCGCAAAGAGGTTGAGGCCTGCGTCCAAAGGCTGGCGCAGAAGGCGCGCGCGGCCGGCATACACTTGGTCGCCGCGACTCAGCGGCCCGATACGACCGTCATAACCGGCGTAATAAAAGCAAACTTTCCGACCCGAATTTCCTTTCAGGCAAGAAGCAGCATCGACAGCGGCACCACATTGGGCGAAAAGGGCGCGGAGCAGCTGCTGGCGTTCGGCGACATGCTGTTCTCGGAAGCAGGGCGCGTTCCGGTGCGAATACACGGCGCGCTGATAGAAAATCATGAAATAAACAAAGTCGCGGATTTCCTGCGCGCTCAGGGCGAGCCGGAGTACGCGACCGGCGTGACAGACAGCGATGATTCCGGCGGTCTGGACGGCGCTTTGTCCGCGATTCCCGGAATTCCGCCATCCAAGGACGCTAAAGATGCGGATTTGTACGAACAGGCAAAGGAATATGTGATTCGCGACCGCAAGCCGACAATTTCCTACATACAGCGGAGATTGGGCGTCGGATACAACAAGGCGGCGGGCTTTATGGAAAGAATGGAAGCCGAAGGCATAGTCAGCACGGCGGACGCGAATAACAAAAGGCATGTTTTATAAATGCGCTTTGCAGATTATGCGTTTTTGTGATATAATTCCAAGCAAAGGAGTTTTTACGATGAAGAAGCAAATGTCTTTATTTATCTGGGCGGTCGCCGTTTTCGGAATGTCCAATGTCTGGGCCGCGACCAATTCCGGAATGAGGGGCGCATCCAGCGCCGATTTAACCGGCGCGCCGGGCGTTCGTTCGCGCACGTCTGTCGATTATGAGAAATATGAAACGCGCAGCTCGACGAAAACTTATTCTTCAAAGGATGGAAAAAATATTTATTATGCAGAGCCGTCCAAAAGAAGCGAATTGTATAAGGAGCATTCCAGCGAGTCGTCGTCTTCGTCAAAGCGCGTGAGCAGATCTGAAAACACGCGCAGCGAAACAAAGCGCAAATATTACCTGGCGCACCCGTTCTTTCAGCCTTTGAAAGGAAAATTCGGTTCTGTTACGGAATTAGCTTACAATAAGAGTTCCTATGGCTTTAAAATAAATCCGATATCGTCGGTGTCGCTTAGCGATTTGGACGCCAAATGGGGCGTGTCTCAGTTTGCTATCAAGGAAGACCTGAGTTTCGGCATCAGCGACCGCTTGGCGGTTCAGGGCATGGCGATCTATGATTCGACAAAATACAAAGCGGATTGGAATGTTGCGCCGGACGATGAAATAAAAGATTCCGGCGTGAATCTGTACGGCCTGGGTCTGCAATGGCGCTTTGTGGATAATTCGGAATGGATCGCGACATTGTCCGGATATTATCAAAGGCAAGTTGATGTATCGAACATATTCATAGCCGATTTGAAAGCCGGTTATAAAATAGAAACATCCACAATATACGGATTGGCGCGCGGCTGGATGGCGAATTTTGACGGAAATGCGCACGGCGACGGAATAATGACGGATAATTCGGCGTTTTTGATCGCCTATAAGACGAATGACAAAAGCGCATCTTACTTTGAAGGCGGCTTTGGAATATTCAGCGTCTTGGACGAGGACTGGACTTTGAATCTTGAAGCGGTGTTCGGCAATTACGAATGGCATAACCAGGGCTCTGTCAAAGCGGCGTTCGGCTGGCAGCCGGGAAATTCATTCGCGGTAAATCTTTATGCGAAAACTTCCATATATGACAGCGCGAATGGCAAAGAGCTTGAATTCTGGTGGTATGAGCCCGCAACCAGCTATACCAGCTTTACCAATGTCGGAACCGCGAAGATTGACGATTATTCGGAAACATCAATCGGGCTGCAAGCAGTATTGTATTTCTAAATATGCGGCGCGATAAAATGAAAGCGCGCGCGATGTGTGAAAGGCATGGTTAATAAATTGTCTGATTTTTTGCAAAAATGCTTGGCGGGCGCACTGGGCTCCGCACTATGCGTCTATGCGCATGCGGCTGCTTCCGTGCATGATACGGCCGACCCGATGTATTTGGAAAGCATGGGCGATTTCTTATCTGAAAGCGGCATGTCGTTCGGAAACGACATGCTGCGCGTTTCGCAAAAAGTTTCGTACGGATTCAGCGACAGGTTTTCATTGTCGGCAGACATAAAGTATCAGCAGAACTTCAACGGCGTCGAAGACGGTTTTTCAAATATCGGGCTCGGCGGGATTTATCGGCTGTCCGGCGGCGACGAATCTTCCAAAGTTGTATCCGATATTCTTGCGGGAATAAATTTCGGCGGAAACGGGCGGGTGCGATCTCCCGATTTTGCCGACACCATATATTATGCGGGAATGCGGATCGGGCGCGTTTGGTCCAGATTCACTCTGGCCGGAACTGTGAAAACCAGCTGGATCTTCGACGAAATCCGCGGCATGGCTTACATTGATTTTATTCCGGAAATATATGCGAGAATAACAGAGGATTGGAAAGCCGGACTCGGATTTAATCTGCGCAAATCGACCAATCCGGATTTTGATCGGGAATGGGCGGATTTTCGCCTGGTGCGCCAATACGGCCGCACCCAGTATATCGGATATGTTGACTATGAGTTTGAATTTGACGAGTGCCGTGTCGGCGCAAGGCTTAACATATTATTTTGAATAATTAAGGGAACCTGTCATATTTTTTGCCTTTACATAAATAGTGTTTTTTTGTAAGTTAGCGAGAGAGAAAGTATATAAACTAATTTATGCGCGATGCGCTTTCTCAATAATTTGGAGATAAGGAATAAATGCGAAAATTCGAATGTGTCGCTTGCGTGCCATATTCCTTGCAAAGGGGAAAAATAAGCCTTTGCAGGTTTGGAGTATTTTTCGCTTTTGCTGCTGCGGCTTTGTTCGTGCCGTCTCTTTCTCATTCGGAAATAGCGGCCAAGTCTTATGTTGAAAATATCGTGATGGGCATCAAGCAGCCGGTTCAGCCCGACTGGAATCAAACAGATACGGCAAAGCTGGATTATATAAAAAACAAGCCGGTGATTCCCGACATATCCGGCAAAGCGGACACGGCCAGTTTGGCGACGGTCGCTTTCTCAGGCAACTATAAAGACTTGCAGAATGTGCCGGAATTTGGCGCCGGTTATTATGTGTTGTCGAATTTTATTCAGAATGCGGCCAGCGGGACCAGCTTTATGGTGAATATGGACGGATACGTTTTCATAGCAACTAAGCAAAGCACGACAAACTATTGGAGTTTGCGCATACGAAACAATACGGGCGGGCAGGTTGTGCTTGGAACAAGAAGCTCTCAATTGTACGCAACCGGCGGCAATCAGACGACTGCAAAGGAAACGACGCTTGGGAACGGGTCGGATATGAATCCCGATACTGAAAGCGGCGACATCGGTTATGGCAAGGAAGATGTTTTCATAGTCAGAATGTTTGACACGACAAACATGCATTTGTACAGAGTGACCCTGGCCGTTTATGTTGGCAAGGCGATTCTGACGGTGGAAAGGCTGGCTTAGAATTATTTTCTGCGCAGGCTTTCCCAATAATCCAATCTCTTTTTTATCTCGCGCTCAAATCCGCGCTCAATCGGTTTGTAGAATTGTTGGCGCTGCATGCTTTCGGGAAAACAGTTCTGACCCGAGAATCCCGATTTCGTATCCGGTTCGTAAACATATCCCGCGCCGTATCCCATATTTTTCATCATCTTGGTCGGCGCGTTCAGAATATTTTTCGGCGGCATCAGGCTGCCTGTGCTTTCAGCTGTCGCATACGCCGATTTCTGCGCTTTGTAATTAGCGGTGCTTTTCGGAGCCGTGCCCAGGTAAATCACCAGCTCGGTCAAAGCCAGATCCCCTTCGGGGCTGCCCATTCTTTCATAAATCTGCCACGCGGCCAGCGCGATTTGCATCGCCGCCGGATCGGCCAGCCCGATATCTTCCATTGCAAAACGTGTCAGGCGGCGGAACAAATACATCGGGTCTTGCCCGGATGTCATCATCCGCGCAGTCCAGTATAATGCCGCATCCGTGTCGCTGGCGCGCAATGATTTGTGAACGGCGGAAATCAGATTATAATGCTCGTCTCCGCTTTTGTCCGACAATGGCGCGCGCTTTTGTATGGCCGCATCCAATTCTTCCGGAGACAGGTCGCGGTCGAATTTTGCGGACATCAGGTATTCGATGTTATTCAGAAGAAATCGCGCGTCCCCGTCAGCCATTTGCGCAAGGTGTGTCCTTGCATCGTTTTGCAGCGGCAGTTTCCTATGCTTTTTCGCCGGCGCGCCGTCATTCAAGAATTTTTCCGCTCTGTCGGCCAATTCCAGCAAATTTTCCGTAGACAGAGGGCTTAATACGCCGATATGGCATCGGCTGAGCAGCGCGTTGTTCAAATTAAAGCTTGGGTTTTCGGTAGTCGCGCCGATGAAGACGACCGTCCCGTCCTCCAAATATGGCAGCAGGGTGTCCTGCTGGGTCTTGTTGAATCTGTGGATTTCATCGATGAACAGCAGGGTTCCGCGACCTATCGCGCGGTTCATTTTCGCGGTTTCCATCGCTTTTTTTATATCGGCCGTTCCGGAAAAAACCGCGGACATCGGCACGAATTCCATGTCCACAGAATTTGCCAGCGCGCGCGCGATCGTGGTTTTGCCGCATCCGGGCGGCCCCCATAAAATAAGATTTGACAGCCGTCCGTTATCCGCCATGCGGCGCACCAGCCCGCTTTCGCCCAGCAGCGACGTCTGGCCCAAAACCTCGTCTATCGTGGACGGGCGCATCAAATCTGCCAAAGGCCTGCCGCCGGATGATGTTGTCATTTTATTCACTGTTTTACTTTTATTTTACTTTGGTTTTATTTGTGGTATAATAATTCTAATATAAAAAAAATAAAAACAAAAGCGAAATAAGACCATGCGTGCGGCAAGGTAAAGCGGAGGATTTTTAAATGGGCGCGAATCAATCGGCGAATAACGAATTTACTCTGGCTGCGGCGAATCTGGCCGCCGCGGCCATTGCAGCCAATCCAAAATTAACGATGGCGGATGCCGTCAGGCAGGCGACCGATTCTCTGCGCGGCGCGGCGCTGACTGAAAAGCAGATAAAAAATTCGGTGCGTCCAGATGGCATTCAATGCCTGGAAGACGGCACTTGGCATGTAATGCTGAAACGATATGTTAGACGAAGATTTAATTTGACTCCGGCAGCTTACCGCGCAAAATGGGGACTGGCGGACGATTATCCGTTCGTGGCGCCGAATTATGCCAAGACGCGTTCCAAAATTGCTAAAAAAACCGGCCTGGGGAGGAAATGAAAAATGGCTATAAAAAAACAACCACCCAAAACGAAAGGCGATGATTTTCGCGAATGGGTCAGCGACCATAGTGTAATACTGTTAAAAAAACAACGCAAATCCGCCGCCGCCAAGTTTAAAGAATTGAAACTGCGACGCAAATTTATCAAAGATAAAAAAGAAGCTTTTGTTGAAAATGACGCGCATTGGGGCCAGTGGTGGCGGCTTTACGAGGAATATGGCGACATTCGGCCCAAAGACCGCAAGGAAGAGCTGAAATTTCGCCGCGCGTACATTAAGGATAACGAAACATTTTTTCTTGAAGATGACGCGCAATGGGGCGTTTGGTGGGTCGATTATAAGAAATATCACGGCATTCGGCCCAAAGACCGCAAAGAGGAAATGAAACTTCGCCGCGCGCGCGTTTCCGCCGCCGCTGTGAAAGCGCCTTGGTTTGCATTGTGGCAGATGATTTCCTGGCTGGCGACGCATGCGACCATGAATAACTTCGTTATAAAGGGAATGGAAAAGAAATTCGCCGGCATGAAAAAGCCGTCAAGAGGCAAAAACTTTCTGCACACGGCCTTAAAAGTGCCGAAAGCATTGGCAAAGAAATTTCCGTCCGCAAATGCTTATTTTTATTATTATATTCTGTGGCTGGCCAGCCTGGCATCGTACGATAATAATGTCTTTGGGGTAAAAGACAAAACTATTCAAGGCGTCGAATGGGTTTGGAATAAAATCGGATGGGGCGAAGAAGACGGCAAGACTACGCCCGGCATTAAGGAAATCTTGGAATTTAACAAAGATGCATTTAATGCCCAGGCCGAGAAATTAAAAGATGTTGTTCTGATTCCGATTGTAAACGGCGAATTTTACAGGTCTGTTCCGAAAGTGCAGCCCGGAGAAAATGTCTGGACGCATGGTTATGGAATGACTTGGAGCCGCGATAAAAACGGAAACATGAAGATTCGCGATTATGCGGATACTCAAGCCAATAGAAAAAGAGGATACGTTCCGCACAAGCCGAAGACGGGCAACACAAAACAGCAGGATTTGGAAGAATCTCAGAATTTTATAAAAACGCATGTCAATCCTGAAATAAGAAGATCGATGGCTCGCGCAATGAGCGATATCGAATATCTGGCGGTGGTTCGGGCCGGCTATCAGCTGGAAGGTCATATCACGGAAATCTGCAAAAACCTCTCCGAGGCGAAAAACAGCCAGCAAATAGCCGACGCTTTCATTACAAAAGGGTTTGAAAGATATGGCGGAACGCCCAAAGTGCGCTGGCTGTGCGGCGCGCTGGCGGCCGGCTTGATAACCGTTGAAGATATTGCGAACATGGATTTAGACGCGATTTACAAAATAGACGATTATACTCTTTGCGAAAAAAACAAGGATGAAAAGATTTTAAGCTTCATAATCGGTAAGCAAACAATTGATTATGTTTTGCAAAAAACGGCCGGCAAAGGCACTAGGAATGAGCTGAACCAATCACAACTTGGCCGGAAGGCGCTGGAAAATATCAAAAAGATCGGCGCGGCCGGGCCGCATTCCGAAGAGATAGGGTCAATGCCGCTGCGATTCCAAGATGTCGCTTTGAATTTGCTGGTTCGCGGAAATATCGAATATAAAAACAAAAATTACGCGGCGGCAGAAGATTTTTTCAAACAGGCCGTCGCGCAGGACCCCAAAAATCCGGACGCATATAACGATTTGGCCATAACCTTGATACGACTTGGAAAATATCAGGAAGCCATCGAGGCATGCAAGAAAGTTCTTGAAATAGGCGACAGGGAAAAATACTCGCCCGCGAACTTTAATGCCGGAATCGCGTATGAGAAGCTGGGCAATTTAGAGCGGGCGGCGCTGAACTATAAAGCCGCCGTAGATAATAACAGTGATGTGGAGGCATATAAAAATGCCCTCGACCGCGTTAATGCACAAATAAAAAAACAAAAGTTTGAGAACGGCAAGTTAAAAGTGAAAGTTAGACAAAACACTCAAATAAATAAAAACAACGGCGGCAGGTAGACATGTTGAAAATTTTTGCAAATTATGATGATTCTCGCTGGAAGAGATATAAAATCGATTTCGCAGGAATAGTCAACTGCGCCATGCGGCTTGCGCGGCGGCATGATAAGACTTCGGAAATTATGAGGAAATCAGACAGAATTCTTTTCCCTTGGATGCATAACGTACGTCTGAGCGGCGCGTTCGGAGAAATTGATAGGGAAATCTCGATCATTCTGACCAATGACAGGGAAATCAGGAAGTTGAACAAAAAGCACCGCGGAATTGACAAGCCGACAAATGTCTTGTCTTTTGAGACGGGCGATTCGGAATTGCTGGGCGACATATTCATATCTTTTGACACGGTTCGGCGCCAGGCGGAATCGGAAAATAAAAGATTTGAAGACCATGCGGCGCACATGGTCGTGCACGGCGTTTTGCATTTGCTGGGTCATGACCACCTGAATGACGGGGACGCCGGCAAAATGGAGTCGCTGGAAATTGCAATCTTGAAAAGACTGGGGGTTGAAAACCCTTATGGACAGTCGCAAGAGAGCAAAGACCCAAGCGCGGATAAAAGCGCGTCTCACAAACGCGTGCAAGGCATTCTCTATGCTCTGTTATCTATGCTCTGCGGCGGGGTCGCCTCGTTGGGATTCGCCCCGTTTTATTTATGGTGGGCGACTGTTCTTGGAATTGGCGGAATGTATTATCTGATCGCGGTCAAAAGTTCGGGCGGCAACTCGCGAGGCATGCCCTGCGTTCTGTTGAGTTCGCTCTGCTTTGGGTTTGGTTATGCGATTGCTAATTTCTGGTGGGTCACGAACTCGATTTATGTTGTGCCGGAACTGGCCGCGCAATTTGCGGTATGGACTGCGCCCGCGCTGGTCGGAATCGGCATCTGCGGGGGAATCGTGTTCGCGGCGCCGTTTGCCGCAATCGGCTGTATGCGGCTGTCGAATGCACATAGGCCGTTTTTATTCGCGGCTGCATGGACTGTCGTTTTATGGCTGCGCGAATGGCTGATGACCGGATTTCCATGGAATCCGATTGCAAATATAACAATGCCGTTTCCCGCGCTGGCCAATTCCATGTCGCTGTGGGGCGCGCTGGGCCTGACATTCGTCATAATCGGGCTGATTGCGTCCGGCGCCGAATTAATAAAGCGCAATGCGGCGGGCGCAAAGCGCGATTATTTTCCGTTCATGATTTTCTCAGTGCTTTTAGTTGTCGGAATCGCCTCCGGATACGGAAATATTAAAAAATCAGAGATTCGCGATTATGAATCCGAAGTTGTCGTGCGAATCGTCCAGCCCGCCAAAAGCGCCGCGGACAAGGCGTCGCATTCGAGAGAGCAGGCGCTGGCCAACGCGGAAAAGAACATCGCGCGCCTGGCGGAGCTGGCGCGGCAAAGCGCCGGCCGTATTGATTTGCTTGTATTTCCGGAAACATCTTATCCGTATATGATAGCCGGCGACGAAGTCCCGTTTGTGAAAGAACTGGCGGTCAAAACCATTATCGGCGCGAATTCTTACAAAGACGGCGGATTTTATAATTCGCTGCTGGTTGTCGATGCGGGCGGGACAATTGAAAAGATTTACAGCAAATCGCATCTTGTCCCGTTTGGCGAATACCGGCCTTTTGGCGACATAATACCAACCCCGGGCAAGCTGGCGCGCGGCCTTGGGCCAGAGGTAATAAAGCTGAACCTGGGAATGCGGGAATACTATTTTGCGCCGGCAATATGCTATGAAATCATTTTTTCCGATTCGCTGATACCGCGCGGCGCGGCAGATCCTCAGGTCATAATCAACATAACGAACGACACTTGGTTTGGAAAAACGCCGGGAACATACCAGCATCTGGACATGGTGCGCCGGTATGCCATCGAATCGGGGCTGCCGGTTGTCAGGGCGAATTATTCGGGCATCAGCGCGTTTATCGCGGCTGACGGCCGCGTCGATGCGCAGCTGCCCGTGGGCGGATCGGGCTTTTTGGACGGCACGGCGGGCGGCAGCCATATCACGGCTTATCGCATAATCGGGCGCGACTGGTTGATGATTATGATTTTGATGTTTTCAATATCATGTGTGTTTGCCGCGCGCAGAAAATAATATTTCAATATAAATTTCTAAAAATGTGATATAATGGAAACGGCGCCGAATGTTTCAGCGCCGGGGTGTGATTGCCCTTTTGCATGCGTCCGATGGGACGAAAAACTCCAACTCTGTGGGTTGGAGGGACCGCGTGATATACCGAAAGCGCGGCACAATTTCATGTAAATTGCAATCAACCTCCAACCACCTGATTATCAGGTGGCCTTTAAGGCGGGGAAAATTAAATGAAGATTCTAGCTTTGTTGGCCTTTGCAATATTTTTATACATTCCGGCGCATGCGGGCACCGGAAGCATTGACAAGCGCGTCTATGTCGATGATTGGAGCCAGCCGCCTTATAATCAAATAGTGCTATTTCTGTCCTCAAAAGGCCAATGCACAGCGCAATATGTGGCAAAAGATATAATTCTTACTGCAATGCACTGTTTGAATCATCAACAAAAAATATACAGGTTCCAACGAGCGGATGGTTCTTACGGTCAGGCGGAGCTTTTAAAGCATGGAACCAAAAATAATGAAATATATGATGATTATGCCTTGCTGCGAGTTATTGATAGCAATGCTTATTCGACTGTTTGGTTTGATATGGCGGAACAAGCGGCTGTTGGGAAAGTTATCAATGCGGGATTTGGCTGGATGCGAATATTAAATGATGATGAAGTAAAAAAGGCAAGAGAAATCTTCGGCGAGGTTATCAGAGAACAGAGCCCGCCAGTTTTTTTCAAAGAAGTGTACAAAAGCATCAAGCTGGACTTGGAAATAGCCGGAATAAAACCATTTAGAGAGGAATTCCCCAAGCTGAAAGCGGATACAAGCTGCGAGATAAAAGCACTAAAAAATCTAAAAACTGTTTTTGGAACGGGGTCGCAAAAACACGGGAAAAAAGTAATCCGGCATACGATTGATGGTTGTTTTTCTTCTAGTTATTATCCTAACAAGAATCAGAGGGAGGATGCTGGTATTTTAGATTCTAGTGATTTATATAATAAAACTGATGCTTTTATAAAACAAAACAATCCGGAAAAGGGGTATGATGTCCTTATCAATATTAATTGGAGAGAAACAGTGTGTAATAGTAGTCTGTTTAAAACGATATCATATATAACCTCCACCGGCGAACATGAGTTCATATTTGATGTTATTTGTCCTAAACAATGTGATGAGATTTATAAGAATGATAGGTATGAAGGAGATGAATACAAATGGATGTTTTCTTCGGATCATCAATTTAGTATGAACTGCCTTGCAGTTAGTGGAAATTCCGGTGGGCCGATATGGTTCGATAATCAGCTACTCGGAATCGTGTCGGCCGGAGATAATAGTTTTTTAAAGCTTGATTACAAAGAGAATGAATATGATGGCGAGATTGGTATAGACGTTCGGATAATAAAACCCGTCTTGGAAGAATTGAAACTTTTGTCAGAGGAACCAAGGATTGAG
The DNA here is from genome assembly GCA_031279085.1 of Rickettsiales bacterium. Classification (GTDB taxonomy): domain Bacteria; phylum Pseudomonadota; class Alphaproteobacteria; order Rs-D84; family Rs-D84; genus JAITJD01. The sequence continues at coordinate 33,289 of JAITJD010000002.1, forward strand.
CCGGGACTAACGCTTGATGAGCCGGACAAAATAGATGAACGAATTGATGATGTTGAAAAAGATTTGGATAGGGATTTTTCTGAACCTGATCCGGGACTGATGCCTGATGAACTGGACAAAATAGGTGAACGAATTGATGATGTTGAAAAAGATTTGGATAGGGATTTTTCTGAACCTGAGCCAGGACTGATGCCTGATGAACTGGACGAATTAGAGGGTCGAATTGATGCTGTTGAAAAAGATTTGGATATAAATATTTTGAAAGTAACTGATATGAACGATGTGGAGTTTTTCAAATTCCTGAACAAGATGACATATTTGCAAGTTTTGCAGGAAAACTACGAGAAAGCAAAAGCGCGGGAAAATTCAACGGCAAACAAGCTGCTGGGGGCGGCGGCCATGGGGGCCGGGGGCATCGGCGGAATGATGCTGATGCAAGGTATGGCCGAGCAGGCCGCGGATGAAGCCGCAGAAGCGGACATGAAGGCTTATCTGGCTACTTTCAAATGCGACTACGGACAAGGTCAGAATATCAGGGGCGGCGAAAAAGAAATAACCCTGCCAGCTGAAAACTTGATATCTTTGCGAAGCGAGTACACTACCTTGGCAAAAGAATTAAAAAAGACCAAGGAATTATTAGGTCTGGCGCCCGGGATTGAATCAGAGGTAATATTAGACAAGGCAAGTTCCGGACTTTATGACAATGGTTCGACAGGCAAGACAGAAGGTGTGTATACGAGCGTATCCAAAGCCCTGTCTGATCCGCAGGGCAAGGACGGGGAAGAATGGGAATCTCAAAAGTCCGAATCTGCGAGCGGCGCCAAGACCGGCGGCATAGTTGCCGGCGCCGGCGTGCTGGGCGGCGCTGTCGGAAATCTCATCATTAATAAAGGCGATTGATAAATGTCATATTTACAATGTCGTCAATCTGCGCAAAATCCATATTCGTATTTCGGAAGAAAGATTGGAATCGGGCCCGCGCTTTGCGTCAATCCCGCTTATAATGGCGGAAACGGAAGTCCGGTCGTCTTTTGCCATCTTTTTCAGAGCCTGCACGAATTCTTCCTCCAACGAAATGCTGGTCTGATGACCCGACAAAGATACCGATAATTTTTTCACATTTTGCCTATTATCAGACAATCGGTCAAAGCTTTCCACGGATCGTCGTATCTGCGCATAGAATTCAAGGTCAGATTATCCAGCATAAAACAGGTGCCGAATGCGTCGAACGCGAACCAAAACAAGTCGTTGCGACCGAATACAGTCTTGCCGCGCATCTGGGAAATCGCCGAGATTTCATGATTTATCCGGACAATTGACGGAACAGGAAATTTTTGCGCGACATTTATTTCTTTCGGGCCAAAGACATACGCGTCCCCCAGCATGATTCCGCCCGCGGTTTTATAAAGCTCTATCATGAACAATGGAAGAATGGCCGCGCGCATGGCTTGCAGGCTGTTGCTGGCGGTTATGATGGCGCGTTCGTCATTGGCGGGCGCAAAAATTGCTCCGCTGGATTTCATGGACGCTAAAAATTCGTCTTTTATCACGTTCATCACCCCATGTTGTTTCCATTGGCCAGCTGAGCCGCCAGCTGGCTTAGACGGTCTTCCGTCGCGTTTCCGCCGTCCGAACTGGATATGGTATGCGCTGGAATATATATTTTTTTGGCCGGATTGGGCAGCCAGATTATACTCGGCGCCTGCATGCCGGGATTCTGCGCACCGGATCCGGAACAAGTTTGCTCTATTATAAATCTGTCCATATTGTGGCTATGCGGAAATGTCTTGCATAAAAACATGTTGGAAATTTCCAGCTTGCCGCCCCAGACAAGCGGAACGCGCAGGCGCAATGACAGATTAACTGGCATTGCGCGCCCCATTATAAGCCCCATGAATTCGTCATGGGACAGATAAAGAAACGCAATATCTTCAATGGAATCAGTCAGCGATCTCATGAATTCGCGACGCAGATTTTTATATTTTGCGAACCAATCGGGCGCGACGGCAAAGTCCCGTATGCTCCATTCCATTACGGGCAAATCGTCCATGAATAAATCCGCCAGCCGCTTTTCAGCTGCCGATTTCTTAGAAAACATGTTTGCCTATTTTTGTTAAGATTACAATTTGCTAAAATAATCCAGAACTGTATCCATGTATTCTGAATAAGCTTTGAAATCTTCTTCTTCATTCTCCGCAAGAGTTCTATTTTTATGTTCATCAACATATTCGCGCAAATTTTCGATAGAGTCAAATTTTTCTATACCCGATGATGAATCAACATCGTCGCCGGAAGCGGGGTTCAGTATGAAAACGTTTATTGTTATGCTTAATTCGTCCAGGGTTTCTTTGAAAAGGCTTTCAAATTTTTGCACCATGTCGGCCATCTTTGAAGGTTCCATGCCAACGCCGCCAATCCATAAGACTTCATCCGCGCCGATTGCGAAAAGAGCCGCCTTCATATTTCCGAATTTTGGCGGCTTTTTTATCAGAAATCCCGCCGATTCAAATATTTCCTCGATTTCTTTGAATGTTTCGCTTGAAACAGAATCGCTTTCCGTCCCGCTTGCGCCCAAAGGCGCCCGCGCAGGATTGCCCGAAACCTGCGGCGTTACGGTTATTTTTGGTAGATTCAGCCTGGGCGGGCGCTGAATTTGCGCGGAAATATGATTACCTGGCGCCGGCTGGCTCGCCGCGACCGGCGCGCTGTATTCAGGTATTTTTATTTTTCTGAAACGCGGCCGAATTATTACATACAGCCCGCCGATCATTATAAAAGCGGACAGAATCATGGAAATGTAGAAAAACGGCTCAATCGCTATACGTGAAGCCTGCAACTGTCCCAAATATTCCCAATGCGCCAGAAAAAAAATATTAAATCCGTATTTCGTGTTAAACCAAAAGCTTGCCCCCAGCGCGGTTGCCAGCAGCCAAAGCAGGCCAAGTAGAAAATTGTCGATTTTTTTATTCATTTTAATCTTGTGTCAATTATACCACATTTGTGTTAGAGTAAAAAGGAAATGATAGACAAAGAATGTCTTTTTAATGAAATAAAAAACAGCCTGGCATTGAAATGCCGCGCGTATAATGACGCCACTGACCTTATTAATATGGCTGAAACGGTTGTTCTTGAAAAAATACCTGTCATATCGGCGCCGCCGGAGTCAATCGGATCCCTGTGGGCTTGGCTGGAAAAAGAGCCGGTGAAAATCTGGGGCGTATTTTGTTTGGAAATGCCGAAAGAATCAGAACGGGAGCAGGTAATGTCAAACTTGTCGTCAGATATAAACCAATCTTTTAAAAAGGGCGCCGACGGCGCGCAGATTTTTATCAAGTATTCGGAATTGGAATCTTTTGTTTCCGAGCTATTGCCAATCCGCGAAGACCTTTTTTTTAACAAAGGCTTATGCATAGGGCTGAATCTTGATGAAATTGCCCCATCGGAATGGACAAATGTATTTCTGCAACTGAAAATAATAAGGGCGGACGCTTTAATGCTGGGTTTGTCCGGCAACAAGAAGAATAATGCCGGATTCGTGGGGCATATATATGGCCTGATGGAACATTTTGACCCCGATTTTGGCGGAGAATTGCATTTCTCTTTTGGAAACGACTATGTAAAAATAGAACAAGCTTGGCGGCTGGCCGAGAAAATGCGTCCGGAACTTGCCAAAAGACTAAAATTCTTTTTGGCATAAATATATATTCATTTTTCCATTTTTTCCTATTTGCCTTAGTGTTTTGACAAAAAATGTGATACTATTATGTTATCAATAAGGCAAGAAATAAGAACGCGGTTCGCAAAAAATGATCATATTGAAAAAAGCATGTTTTCTAGGAATTTTGGCGTCAGCCGCAGTTTTAGCGCGGCCGGCATTGGGCGATGCGCCCAGTATGAACGATGGCAATGTGCAGGGCGACTTTACTATGAACGGCGGCGTCAGTTCTTCATCCATCGTCGTGTCTGCGGGAAATTCGCTGAATATTAATAATAACGGCGCTCCGGTCAACAATGTTAAATTCAATATTACGAACAGCATTACACTTTCGGGCGACTTGATGCATAACGCGGGATTGGCGGGCCCCGGCAGCGGCAGCTTTTCTATTCTGGACAACGGCCAGACAGAAATAATCGCCGGCGGAGACATCATGGTCAGCGGAAAAATCATTGCCGGCGGCGGCGACTTGATTTTGACCGGCGCCAGCGTTCAAGCCAAAGAACTGAATGCGAATTCCGGCAGCAATCTTGTCTTGAATACGGATGTCATTTCCCTGACGGACACCGCAGTTTTTGCTGCGGGCGGCAATACTACGATAAATTCTGATTTCTCAAACAATCCGTCTTTGACGGCCGGCGTCAGCATTTCAATCGGCGGCGGGCTGTATATGGGCGATTCAGCCGACGCGTCTGATGCGGTTCAAATCGCGTCGGCATCCGATGATAATGTGTATAAGTTCGAAACGGCCGGGACGTTTGTCTTAGACGGAAATCTTGAAGCCGAAAAGGGAAAAATTATTGTGGAGGCTGGTTTGGCTAATATTTCAAAAAATGTTCTCGGAAACATTGATTTCGATGCGGGCGATTTGTCTTTGGGCGGCGCATCCCTGAACGCCAATCCGGACTGGCAGCTAAGGCTTGATCATACAAGCGACGGCTCCGGCGGATACATAGGAAATCTCTTTGCGGACGGGACAATCAATTCCGACGGGGATATTCTGATAGGCGGAAGTGTCAACGGGGACCTTTACATCACAAGCAACAGCGATATGTGGGTCGGCCAGGATTTGCTGGGGTATTGGGAAATTGATGTTGAAAACCTGTATGTGTTGGGCAGTGTTAGCGGCGGCGGCAATATTACCGCGGATACAATCAATATCGGCGGCGACTTGTCGGGAAATATAATCATTGACGCCGATAGTCTGAATGTGGAAAAAGATGTTCTGGGCGGGACGGTTTTCCGGCCCAATATGCCGGACGGGCCGGACGGATTCCATTTAAATCCCGATACGGGCGATGCCGGCCCTTTCAAGAAAATAAATACATCCATCAGCGGGATATATTATTTTGACGATGATTCTTATCTTCAGCTGGTCTTGAATTCCGATGTGCTTCAAACAGATGGAAGTCCCCCATACGACCCGTATTCGGACGACGCCTTGCTGAAAGTCGGCGGGCTGGACGCATCAGGGCTGACTAAAATCCCAAATCTGTCTGACATGAATTCCACGCCGAATATAGAAATCCTGGTTGACAATATATCGGAAATGATTCGCAAGATAAGACTGATAGAGGTCGCGCCCGGCGGCATGATTGATTTGGGCAGATTGGATTTCGCGGGCGTGTGGTTCTATTGGGACGACGACAGCGATAATGTGAACGACAGACGCTTGTTCCAAGAAGCTCATCTGGTGGCCGAAGGCGACAACATATATGCGATACTGGCGACAATGAATTCAATAGAGAAAATAACAAAATTATCGCCCGACGCCAGCGGAAACGACATTCAGATTGCCGCCGCCGTCGATGACCTGATTCTGGCCAGACTGCGAAATTACATCGGATATTCCGGCGACGATCTGGGCGAATACTACACCGCGGTGATGCGCATGCTTTTCCTCGAAGGCGACACATATCATAAACTGATGCTGCAAGGCGACAACTATGCGGACGCGCTGGATGTAATGGTATCCGAATCGCCCGCGTTGGGATTGGATTTCGCGCGCGGCCTGGGATTGAATGACGCGGCCGCCATCGGCGCGCGGCTGGCCGTATCGGGACGCATATCCAGAAACGTCGTGGCCGACCAGCTGATTGATGATTTTACATGGAAGCGGTATTATGACAAAAACATCGGCTGGGTTCGCGTCGGATTCGGCGACGATGTGGTTTCGTTCAACTTCGGCGCCGACGCCAGAATCAGGAAATTTATCGCCGGATTCAGCTTTGGATACAACAGGTTTGACTTTGGCATGCTGGACGGAACCACCATGAACCTGGGGCTTTACGGAACCTATGAGATGAATGATTGGGCGCGGCTTTATGCCAACGCCAATCTGGCGATGCATTCTGCAAACGCCAAGACTGACAATTTGATAGCCGGAGAGCTGGAATCAGGATTATCCGCCGCAGACACGACAATTGATGTCGGCGTCATGCATAAAATATTTGACAATTACGCGACAGGGCGGGGCTATCTGACATTCGGATTGCTGGGCGGATACAAATTGGCGCAGCAAAATTATGGCAGAGACTTTATGGACATCAGCGCGCAAAGCAGATTCATGCTGGCGCCGGGATACGAAATTTCTTTGGGAAAGGATATTTGGCTGTCGGTCGGCAGCTTTGTGCGGCCGTCGGTAAAACTGGGCGTGGAATACGATTTGCTGGGGGCGGCGGCCGCGCGCGATTTGCAGTTCAAGTTTTCTGAAAGCTCCACATGGCGCGAATGGAAATCCGGGGACGCGGATTCTTTGTGGCTGAGATACGGCGGGCAGATCGATTTTTCGTTCATAGTCGGGACAAACTTTTCTATCGGTTATGAAGTATTAAAAAATGGAGATTTTAAATCAAATCAGGTAAAATTAAGCGGAGTATACAGATTTTGATGATTTTAAAGAAAAGATTTTTGGCAGAAATCAGAATTTGCGCTGTGGCCGCTTTGTGTATTGCGCCTTGTCTTGCATACGGCAAGTCTGACAAAAGCATAGACGACGCGTGCCGGCCGCGCTGGGACAGGTTTGTCGTCGATGAAAAAGCGACGAAATGGGACGCGTCGTCGGATGCATGCGCCGGAATTTTGGAAAAACAGGCAAAGATGTCAAAGCTTTACGGCGCTCCGAAAATTTACGGCGAATTTGAAGAAGCTATGGTCGGCCGCCGCGATGTTGGAAAATTATACGGCGCGCCCGATAATTTTAATGCGCGGAGTCTGTACGGAAGCTATGAGCAAGCCCGGGTCGGAACCGTTCGAAAGGTTTATCTGCCGCCAACCGCGCCAACCGCGAGAACCAAGCATGCGGACAAGGCGGTCGCGGTATCGAAATCAAAGCAAAAGACGGCCCGGCCCGCGCAGTATTCGCCGAATATCGCAAAGCCGGAAAAAGAGCCGGTGCATTATGAAAGACCGGCCACTGCGGAGAAGACGCAAAAGAAAATATATGCGCCGGCCGCTGCAGACGGCAGCGCAAGCATCATAGCAAAGACTTTGAACGAAAGGATAGACACCGATTCTTACTGTCTTCGAATCAATCCGCCGGTCTTGGGCCCCATGCCGAAAGGTTTTGTCCTGATGCCAGGACGGGAGGATATGATGAGCTGTGTGCGGCGCTAGCCTGCACATAGGGCGTTTTGGCCGGCAGATAAAGCCAGATATTTTGGAGATTCTGTACGCGCCTTGTTTTTTTTCTGGTATCGCGTGATGATTGTTTCAGCTTTAATGTTAATGTATTTAAGCTTTGTCTTTTTCGCCTGTTCCAAAATCCAGTCAAAATAGCCGTAATGGTCGGTTCCGATTACTATCTCTCCATCCGGCGCAAGGCGTTTCGCCAATAAGTTCAGAAATTCCGCGGACAACAGGCGGCGCTTTTCGTGCCGCGCCTTGGGCCAGGGATCGGGATGCAGGACATAAATTTTATCAAAAGCAAAATTCATGGTTCTCAAAAGGTCGTTATTGTTTAATAATTTCCGAACATCTTCCGGCCAGATTCTGATATTTTGATATTCTGGCTTTATTTCATTTTTATCATCGGTCATTGCGCTCAGCAATGACGCGACGCCGTTTATGAATGGTTCCGCGCCTATAATTATTGAATCCGGATTGGCAAGCGCGAGTTCGCGCAGATGCTCGCCGGATCCGAATCCGATTTCAAGCATGGTGTTTTTACCGGCCTTTTCGTTATTTTTTGGCAAAAAAGCCGGCAATAAATTTTCAACCAGCCATTGCTGGCGCGCCGAAAGTTTCTTGCCATACCGTCGGCCGAAAGTTTTTATTTCTTGGTTTTCCATGTTTTTTATTATAAAATCGTTTTTATGTTAAAACAAGGTTTAATAAGCATGAGAGCAGGATTATCAAAAAATTTAATATCCCGAATATTGGGCGGAGCGCCGAAATATACTATCGCGGAATTGGAGGAAAAATTCCCTCCGCGCAATCTGCCTGATGGCGCAATGACAACGCGTGTTGCGCCCAGCCCAACGGGTTTTATGCATTTGGGAACTCTTTATCAGATGCTGATTGCTAAAAAGCTTGCACAGCAATCAGATGGGGTATTTTATCTGCGTATTGAAGACACGGATACAAAACGCGAAGTAAAAGGTGCCGTAGATATTATCCTGAGATGCGCCCGCGAATTCAAGTTGCAACCAAACGAAGGGCCGGAACAAGGCGGTAATTACGGACCTTATTTTCAGAGCGAGCGCAAAGAAATTTATCATTCCGTAGCGGCAGAATTGCTGGCGGACGGCAAAGCTTATCCCTGCTTTTTGACATCGGATGAAATGGATAAAATTCGCGAACAGCAAAAGGCCGCGGGCTGGGCGACCGGAATCTATGGCGAATGGGCCCGTGATCGTGATTTGACGGCTGATGAAATAATACAACGTTTAGAAAATGGAGAAATTCCGTCTGTTCGTTTGTATTCGACGGGCGATAAAGACCAAAAAATTTTCTATAACGACAAAGTTCGCGGCCGTCTGGCTTTTCCTGAAAATGAAGAGGATATTGTTTTAATCAAATCAAACGATGGCTTGCCGACATATCACTTTGCACATTTATGCGATGATCATTTTATGCGGACTACATTGGTGCAAAGGGGCGAAGAATGGCTGCCTTCGCTGAATCTGCATTTGCAGTTATTCCGAATGATGAATTGGCAAAGCCCGGATTATATCCACGTCGCGACAATCAACAAGTTGGATGATGAAACGGGCAATTCCCGCAAATTATCCAAACGCACAGACCCGGAAGCGAACACATTAAAGTATCTGGAAGCCGGCTATCCGACCGAATCGGTTCTGAATTATTTGTACAATATCGTTGCCAGCGGCTATGAGGAAGAAAAGGCAAAAAAACCAGAAACTGATATTTGGAATTATCCGCTGAAAATAAAAAAAATCCCAACCAGTTCGGCATTATTCGGCATGAAAAAGCTGGAATGGTGGGCGCGTGAGTTTATCGCGACTCTGCCGGTTGGCGAACTGGCCGCGCGAATCGTCTCGTGGGCAAAGGAATACAGTCCGGAATGGTCGAAACGAATCGCCGAACATGAAGATTATCTGACTAAAATTCTGGCGATCGAGCGCGATAATCCCAAACGTATCCGCAAGGATTTTATCACATGGGGGCAGACGTTGGAAGAGGTCGCATATTTCTTTGACGACTTGTTCGCGCCGAACAAGGATTTCAAATATGATAAAAACGCGCTGGATGCATTCAGCCGCGGGTTTGACGAAAATGACGACAAAGACACTTGGTGGGCCAAGATTCAAAAAATCGCCGCCGATCTGGGGCTTAAAAACGGCGATGTCGCAATGTCTCTGCGCGTCGCGCTGACCGGCCGTACCAATACTCCGGACCTGTATTCGATAATGCGGGTGATGGGCGGGGCAAGGGTGCGCGAAAGAATAGGGCGGTAGGCGAAAAGGACAATAAATGGCAAAACAGAGTGATAACTCAAAGTTAAGCAAATTTATGAGAAATCTTATGAACGATATCCCGGTCAAAAGTCTGACAGCATATTAATAGAGAATTATATTATGATAGATTATGAGTTATGTGAGTCTATGAATGCATGGAGAAAAAGGAAAGTAAAATGACAAAATCTACAAAAATCGTGAGGCAGAAATTAAAGGAAGTCAAAAAGAACGGCCGCGCGTGGGGATTGCTGAAAGTCCTGCGGGCAACCGGATTATTCCGCTGGGAGCGCGAGCCGACAAAGTCCGAATGGGTGCTGGATATCCTGACGCACGGAATCGGAATCGGACTGGCTATCGCGGGACTGACATTGCTGGTCGTGTTCGCGGTATTAAAACAAGACCCGTGGGCGGTGGTCTCGTGCGCCATATTCGGCCTGACCATGTTCACATTGTATTTCGGCAGCACAATGTGCCACGCTATGATAGGCCAGAAATCCGAATGCTTTTTCGAAGTTTGGGATTCAGTCGCGATTTATGCCTTGATAGCCGGCACATACACGCCGTTTTGTTTGGTGAATCTGCGCGGAGGATTGGGCTGGACGGTGTTCGGAATCCTGTGGGCGATCGTGATTATCGGCGCGGTTATGAAGATTCGAAATCCAAAGCATCAGCCGAAATGGATTGTTGCGCTGTATCTGGTTATGGGCTGGATCGTGCTGTTTATTCTGCCTTGGATGGTCAAATATGTTCCGGCGCGCGGATTGTGGTTCATATTGGCGGGCGCGCTGTCTTATTCGCTGGGGGTAATATTCTATTTGTGGCGCAAGATGAAATATTCCCACATGATATGGCATCTGTTCGTCATCGGCGGCACGGTGTGCTTTTTCTTCGCCGTCTTGTTCGGCTCCATCATAGATTTTTAACCAGTCTTGATTTTTTGTTCTTGGTGCTCTAAAATGCAGGTTATGAGTAAGTCGTTAAAAGATTCTTTGTCGACGAAAGAAATATTGCGCAGCTATGTGCCGGCATTGAAATTGCTTGTTGCCTTGATGATTCTGGGCGGAATTGCTGATTTGGCAGAAGGCAAAAAACCATATGAAAATGTTATGAAGCACTTTCAAATTAAAAAGACTGAAATTAAACGATGAAACATTTATTTATTCTTTTCACGACCACAACGACCCCGTCGGGGGTATAAATTTCTATTGCGGTTTTCCGCACATCAAGTATAATCATTAATATTAAAAAAACAGTATGCTGAATACAAAAGGTTGTTGAAATGTCAGACAATGAATATCCAATTGAATTATTGCGTCATTCGCTGGCGCATGTCATGGCGGCGGCTGTGCAGAAACTTTGGCCTGATGTCAAGTTCGCCGGCGGCCCGGCCATAGAAAACGGTTTTTACTATGACTTTGATTTGGAACATAAAATAACCGAAGCGGATTTTCCGACGATTGAAAAAGAAATGAAGGCGCTGATAAAATCCGACGGCAAGTTCGTCCGGCGCGAAGTGTCATTGGATGAAGCCAAAGAAATATTCAAAGACCAGCCGTATAAAATGGAGTGGCTGAACGAATACGAGGCGTCGGGCGAAAAGCTGTCTGTGTACGATTTCCGCGGCTTTACTGATTTGTGCCGTGGGCCGCATGTGGAATCTTCCAAAGAACTTCCGCGCGACGGATTCAAAATCCGCTCCGTTGCTGGCGCTTACTGGAAGGGCGATTCAAAGAATAAAATGTTGCAACGGATTTATGCGGACGCTTTTGCAACCTCCGCCGAATTGGAAGAATTCCTGAAAATGCAGGCCGAAGCCGCCGCGCGCGACAATCGCAAGCTGGGGCGCGATATGGACTTGTTTCACTTTGAACCGGAATACGCCCCTGGCGCCGTATTTTGGCATGATAAAGGCTATCGCATTTATCGCCGCCTGATCGAATATGTCCGCTATCGCCAGGAAAAGGCCGGATATCAGGAAATATCCACTCCATCGGTCATGGACAGAAGCTTGTGGGAAATTTCCGGCCACTGGGCAAAATATGGCGAGCATAATTATTCGGGCAAAACCCAAGACGGCAAGACTTTCTGCGTAAAGCCGATGTCTTGCCCGGGCGGCATGCTGGTGTATGCGCAGGGAATAAAATCTTATAAAGACCTGCCGCTGTATCTGGCCGAATTCGGCAAAGTGAACAGATATGAGGCCGCCGGCGGCCTGGCGGGGCTTATGCGGGTTCGCGAATTCACCCAGGACGACGCGCACATATTTTGCACCGAAGATCAATTAGAGGCCGAAGTTGTCAAAGTGTTGCGCTTTATCAAGGATATTTACGGCAAATTCGGATTTGATAAAATCAGCATGAAACTGGCGACCCGCAAAGAATCGGAATTTCGAATCGGCGACGATTCAATTTGGGATAAAGCCGAGGACGCTTTGAAAAACGCCTTGGATAAAAACGGAATCGAATACGAAATCGCCGTGGGCGACGCCGCCTTTTACGGCCCCAAGATTGACAACTATCTGAAAGATTCAATGGGGCGGGTATGGCAGTGCGGAACGGTGCAGCTGGATATGAATCTGCCCGAACGATTCGATTTGTCTTATGTCGGCGAAGACGGCCAGCGCCACAGGCCGATAATGCTGCATCGCGCGATGCTGGGGTCGATAGAGCGCTTTATGGGAATCCTGCTGGAATCCACGAGCGGGAATCTGCCGCTGTGGCTGTCGCCGGAGCCGGTCGTCGTCGCGCCCATATCTAATAATTACGATGATTATGCGAATTCGGTTGTGGACGCGCTGGCATCGGCGGGCGTTCGCGCGCGCGCGGATTTGCGCGCGGAAAAAGTGAACTATAAGATTCGTGAGCTGTCTTTGGCCAAAACCCCGATAATTGCAGTCGTCGGCGAAAAAGAGCAGGCGGATAAAACTGTTACTCTGCGCCGTTTGGGAAATGAAAAACAGGAAACTATTTCTCTGGACGAATTCGTCGCGCAAATGAAAGAATCGGTAAAAATGCCGGAATAATTATGCTAAAAAAGGATAACCCATGAAGAAAATCACACTTTGCGTTTTGCTGATTGCGATTTGCGCCCTTGGCGCATGCGCCCAAAGCTGCGAGACGGAGCCGATTGTGGAGCAAAATCACAAGCTGATTGTTCCTCCGAACTTTGGAAACCAGCCGAAATAAATTTGTTAATTCTTGTTTGTTATGATATAATCATTAAAAAAGATGACGGGGGAATATCATGAATAATGAAAACGACAGTTTGGATTTGCTGGACCTTGATACTGATGAAACTTTGGATGTCTTGCCGGAAAGCAGTCCGCTGACCGCCCCGAGGGCCAGAAAGCCTTGGCTGCTGATGGTGGTCGGATTATTGGTGATTGTGCTTGCGACTTACATCATAGTTCGGACTATCGGCTCTGACAACAGCTCTTTTGTGGAAATAAATTTAGATACGCCAGAGGCTGTAAAGCTTGGCGAAACAGACGGACAAGCGGCGGAGCCCTTGATTATTCCGCCATTGCAATCAGCCCCGCCGCAAAAGGCGGAGCCTTCGCACGCGACGCCCGGCGTTCCGGTACGTGAAATCACTGACCGCAAGGAAGTCAGATTTAATCCGGATAAGCCGTCTGCAAAAACTAATAATACCATCGCAAAGCCAAAGCCGACTGTGAAATCAAAACCGGCGGCGGCATCCGGCGGCTGGTATGTTCAATTCGGGTCGTACAGCACGCGCCATTTGGCGGAAGTCGCGCAGAAAAAAATCAAATCGCGGCATTCAAGTCTGTTTGAAGGCAAACAATTTGTGATTTTGGCGGCGGTTTTGCCTAACGGCACCACGACATACAGATTGCGGGTCGCCTTTTCAAACTCGTCCGAAGCAAACGGATTCTGCCGCAATGCGAAATCCGACGGACTGGATTGCTATGTCGCGAGATAAGGAGTAAGAAATGAGAGCGGGTTTTTGGGAAATACTTTTAATAGTTGTGCTGGTTTTAATCTTATTCGGACACTCGAAAATCCCGGATTTGATGAAGAATCTTGCCAACGGCATAAATATATTCAAGAAAGAGCTGAAAGGCGGCAATGCCAAGAAAGATGACAAAGCCGCAGCCGCAAAGCCGTCTGCCGCAGAAAAATCAGCGACCTCATCCGCAAAGCTTGCATCTGCCAAGCCCGTTAAAAAGAAGCCGGCCGCTAAGAAAAAATAGGACAATGGCTGCTATATGTCTTTTTTTTATTGCCTGAGGATAACCAAAGGACTGCTGGGCGCGCTATTTCCATAATGCGGGGATATTCGCATAGTCGGATAAATTGAGGGTGTTTTTGTATATCTGTATAACATTATCTTCCGTTGCGTCGGGCCAGATATCGTAAAGGTATTGCCCGCCGATTTTCGCCGACGGCCCGGTCAGACCGGGACAGTCAGCAAATGCATAAGTGAATGCTCGGGTGGGGAGCGGATCGGATGTTTCAATTCCATCGAATAATCCGTCGCCTATGCCGGTCAGACCGGGGCAATTCTGAAAGGTTCCATTAAAATCCCATCCTTTCAAAGAACCCTGTATACCTGAAAATAAATTTCCCGGAATCTGGCCGGTCAAATTTTTATTTCCTTGGAAAACACGTTCCATCATGGCATATGCGGGCGGGCCTTGGAGTCCGGCAAACAGATTTTCCGGAATTTCGCCGGTGAAATCCGTGTCATAGAATATATACGCAAACATCCATTCTATCGGCGCGCCGCGCAGCCCCGCAAATAAAGTTTCGGGAATCGGTCCGCTTAAATTTGAACAAAGGGCAAAAGTTTTCATAAATCGCGGCGCACCGGCCACCGTGTTGCTCAAGATTGGGAACACTTCGCCCAAATCGCCGTAAATTCTTCGAACTTTGCTGCAATCGTCAGAAAACGAAATTGCATGGTTGCCCCAACCATAGCCAGTCGTATAACCGGTCGCCGGCCCGTTTATGGTGACCCGATAATTCCGCGCTGCTGCGTAAGTGTGCGAGTAAACATCTTCCAATGTATCGGTCTTTATCATAACTTCCTTGCTTCCGTCGCCCCAACTAATCGTAAAAGTTCCCTTGGCGGTTATCTTGAAGCTGAACGAGCCCGCATTTTCCAGCAATAGGCCGAATCCGCGGGTCTGCTTGATTAAATCTCTTATATATTCGGCTGCTTTCAAAGAATCTATTGTATTTGGCAGCGCGATGTCGGAAGACGCATAGTTCGTTGCCGTTTCGTTTAGAATTTCGTTTGCGCGATCAATTTGCAAAAGTACGTATTTGGCCGATGCAACCCTTGAATCAATTATGCCGGGTTCCAATGGCACCGCCAACCCATGGACGTCAGTGATTGTATCGTGAATGTATTTGACCGAAGCGATTTTGGCTTGAGCGCCACAAAATGATGAAAAAATAAGTAAGAATATCGACAAAAGAGTGCGCATTTCCATCTCCTTGGAAATATTGCCCGCCCTGCCATGGGCAAGGTGGGTTGGAGGCTAGAAACAATTCTTTGTGAAATTGTGCTGCGTATTCAAAATATTAAGCAACCCTCCAACCAGACAGCTGGAGTGTTTCGTCAGAACTGACGCACAAAGAAAGGGCTTCTAGACCCTGCCGCACAACCGTGCGACCCTTGGATTATAACATAGAGCGGAAAATAATAAAAGAAAATAGTATGAAAGCGGCGGTCAATATCGTCATCAATACGAGTAATTTTTTAATTCGTCGCCGCGAATAGCCCGGGTAATAAAAAATTACCTTACTGAAAAAACAAAACCCGCAACCTAATTAGGCTTGCGGGGCATTGTTTTTAATTTGCCAATTTCTATGGCTGCTATATGTCATTCTCTAATATTTCTCACATTATAACTAACTATGGTTCCGACTAAATCATAGCCGATTCCAGTATAGCATTTATTCGACGGCGCATAATTAAAATCCGTGAATAGCATCGGCTTTTTTCCCATATCAAAAATGCGTTTCGTCATAAAATGCACCAACATTTTTGCATATTGTTTTCCCCGTTCATCGGGCTTGGTAAAGACTTGCTCAATCCTGCCATATTGTTCTATTTCTTTTATCAAAGTCGTCGCAACGATTTTTCCTGCAGCGTTTCTCCACACTTGGGCCAATGGACTTGTTTTATAAAAATTTGCATCTGGCACACGGTCTGCCGATGTGGAGTATGTATTTTCTCCGGTTTCATGGTCAAATCCGGATAGCATTTCCGCAACCTCGCCAACTTCCTTTTCTTGAATATTGTCGGGATGCCCGAGATACTCAATCTCCCTATATTTGGATTTATCATATTGGTACACGCCTAGAACCTGCGCTTCATCGGCGTATCCCCTGTTTTTAAGAAACTCGTAAAAAGGAAGTTTTGACAATATATTAAATGGATTGTTTGCGCGGAATTCTTGCCTTACAAAATCAAATAAACCGGCAAAATCAGAAAAAGAATCTTTCGTCCAAACGATCACCGGATGCCTGTCGTCGCTACAAACTATGACGCAATTCGCGCCGTCTGAAAAGCACTTTGGCGATTTATATTTTTCTTTATCCTGCAATATAGATATCGCGATATTAAAGACAAGCGCATCTTTCATAAAATCGGTGCTTGAAAAAATTATATCGTCTCGTTCGATCTTTTTTATCATTTTTTCAACATTTCTTGTAATGATAATTCTGTTAAATACCCAATATCCTTGTTTATTTCCGTAATCTGCATTTTTATTTTCTTCTTGTCTGTATCATACAAAATCACGAACTAAAAATCCAGCGAAATTACGTGCGGACACACAGGTAAAAATTGTAAAATCTTACTTGTGTCCTATATATGTCAGATTTCTATGGCTACTATATGTCGCTTTACAATGCCCAAAGATGCCCAAATGGATACAAAAAGGAACAAAAACTGCATTATGGTAAATCGCGTCTAACCCTACCACAAGTGCCGCTGGCGCCCTGCAATTCCCCGTAATGCACCGATTACCTAAGGTAATAAAAAATCCGCCGTTCGGCGGATTTTTATTCGCGTCGTTCTTCTTCCTCTTTTTCCTCTATCGTCAATGTCGCAAGAGGACGCGCCAGCAGTCGCGAAATGCCGATTTCTTCACCCGACAATACGCTGTATCCGAAAGTGCCTTTTTCCAATCTGTCCAGCGCCGCATCTATTTTTCTTAATATGCCGTCTCTACGTCTTGCCATTTTTAGGCTTTTTTCAGCGTCCATGCTGGCTGAAGAATTGTCAGCGTCGTCGCCGACACCATCGGCATCGGCTTTTTCCGCCAGTCTTACCGCGTTCAAGACAGAATCCGATTCCTGTATCAGCTCTTCTTTCTGCGCGGTCAGCAGCTGGTAAAAATATGCGCGCTGCTCAACGGACATATACTCTTCGGACTTTTTAGGAATATATTTTGGATCCAACGCCAAAGTTTTGTAATTTTTGCTTGCCATTTTTATGCCTCTCGTATTTCCGAAATCCAATCCTCTAATGTTTCTTGATCCATGACGCCAGTGCGGGATTCAACCAGTTCCCCGTCTTTAAAGGCGAGTATGCTTGGTATGCTTCGAATACCATATTTTGCAGGTGTGTTCTTGTTTGATTCATTAATTTCAAACTTTAAGAATTTCACATCGGCAATTTTGCCCGCAGTTGCTTCAAATATCGGCCCAAACATTTGGCACGGGCCGCACCATGATGCCCAGAAATCGACCAAAACGATGCCATTGGCGGCTTTTTCAGAAAAATTCGAATCATCAACATGTTCCAAAATCATCTTTTTCTCCTTCTATATATTGCTATATCGGTGCGAGTGTATTATAATCATTAAAAAAATCAAGAGAAATCAGAATAATGAGCAAAATTATATACTTAGACGCAGCGGCCAGCAGTTTGAAGCCTGAATCGGTTGTCAATGCCCAAGTCGGCTTTTTAAGAAATCATTACGCCAATGCCGGCCGCGGAATCTGCGCAAGGGCGGCGGCGGTTGACAAGATGCTGGAAAGCGCGCGCGCGGCGGCGGCAGATTTTATAAACGCAAAGCCAGAGCAGATAGTTTTCACATCCGGCACGACGGACGGCCTGAACAGAATTCCGCGAATTTTGGAAGCTTCGTCTTTTTTAAACGGCGGATTGAAAACAGTTGCCGCGACTGATTTGGATCATCATTCGGCGCGCATGCCGTGGCAGGAATTGCAGCATGTCGGGAAAGCAAGATTAGAATTGTGCCCGCTGGACAAGGAATTCAACATTGACGCGTCCGGCGCGGGCGGAGCTGATGTATTTGTGATAACCGCCATGTCCAATGTTTTGGGCGCCGCGCAGGATGTCGGGAGAATCGTTGCCGCCGCGAAAAAGAAAAATCCGAAAGTAATAACGATTGTCGACGCGGCGCAGTATGTCGCGCACCTGCCGATAAATGTCGGGGAATGGGATTGCGATTTTTTATGTTTTTCCGGACATAAAATCGGCGCCGATACAGGAATCGGCGTGATGTATGTGAAAGAGCCCGAAAAAATGCGGCCTGACAAATACGGCGGCGGAATGGTTGCCAAGATTTCCGGCGGATTGGACACAAATGACGGAATATGGATTCTATCTGACGGACCGGCGAAATTTGAAGCCGGGACATTGCCGCTAACGCAGATAGCCGGGCTTCCTTTCGCTTTTTCTGAAATCGCGGAGCGCCCCGCGCAGAACGCGGATTTTATCCGGTATTTGCATTCCGAATTATCAAAAATTGCCAGAATCAAGATAATCACCAGGCCTGATGCGGCAATGCTGACTTTTGTTGTCGACGATATGCATTGCCTGGATTTTGGCGCTTTGGCCGGCGCGCGCGGCCTGTGCCTGCGCGTTGGCAACATGTGCGCATCATGGCTTCACCGCGCGTTGGGGTTGGACGGCACGATTCGCATATCGCCCGGATTTTGGAATAGCATGGACGAAATGGAGGAAGTCGTCCGAATAGTAAACGAGATAGTGAAAAAGTAAAAGAGTGGGAAAGTGGTTTCAAAAGAAGATATAATCGCCGCGCTAAAAACTGTCTATGACCCTGAAATACCCGTGAATATATGGGACTTGGGGTTGGTTTATGATATCGAATTGCGGGGCGCGGAGTGCAAGTTGCGAATGACTATGACCTCGCCTACATGCCCCATGGCGGATGAAATCGTGCAGATGGTCAAAAATGCGGTTCTTTCGTTATCTTTGGTTGATTCGGTTGATATCGAGTTGGTTTGGAACCCGCCATGGGATATATCAAGAATGTCCGAGCAGGCAAGGTTGGAGTTAGACCTGACCAGCCAGGGCTGGTAAATGGCGGGATTAATACAGATGAAATACGAAGAAATAAAGCTTTTGCTGATGTCTGTTTCCGACCCGGTGGAAAGGCTGGAAGCTGTCATGGATTTAGGCCGGCAGCTTGCCGAGGTTCCGCAGGCGGCCGTTTGCGCGGACATTTTCGGGTGCGCGTCGCGCGTGCAGATATGCCGGAACGGAAACCGCTTTTACGGCACAGCCGATTCGGCGCTGGTTCGCGGAATAGTCGCGATAATAATATCTTTGGTTGATGGAAAGACATCTGATGATATCAAGCGGCTTGATTTGCGCGCCGAGTTTGGCTCTTTGGGGCTGAATCTGGGCGCAGGTCGCATGAACGGCGTCAATTCTATGATTAGTTTTTTGGAAAATTTATGATAAACTGTGCAAGGACAGGTCATGTCCGCGATTTTGCGTTGACGGGGTTCGGGTGTCGGTTATGAATGAAGATGAAAAAATGTTTAATTTTGGATTGGGATTCGCAATGCTGGTTTTGCTGCTGATGGCGGGCCTGCAAGTCTGTTATCGCGTCCAGGATAAAAGCCGCGCCCGCGTTCGCGGCGAGATTGTAAGAACTCAGCAGGATATAGCCGCCGCCGCTTCGAATTTCGCATCATTTGTAAGACCTGAAATTTTGCGCAATCTGGTGACCAGCGTTCATCCAAAGGCAGAGGTGATAAGCTTTAACAAATCCGTGTCCGCCGCGCAGCTGGCGCCAATGGATTAGACAAACCGCGCAAGGCCCGAATGTTTGAAGTTGGAAAGGATATTTTAAGAAACGGTTTCAAGTCGGTAGGCGTCAATGCCGCCGGCCGCCGGCGCCTGCGAATAATCTATTATTTGTTCATAGCGGCATTTTCGATTTTTATAATAAGAACGCTTTATCTGGGGATTCAGGGAACCGACCGCGCGCGCCGCGGCGCCGGCGCCGGCGCTGGGGATGGGTCGCGCGCGGAGATAGTCGATCGCAACGGCGAAAATATGGCCAAGAACATAATGTCAGGGCATATAGTCCTGCGCGCCCACCAAGTAAAAGACGCGGATGCGGCCGCCGCGCTGATTCATGAAGCTCTGCCGCTGGAATACACGTTCGTGGATGCTCTGGCGCTGGTAAATTCCGGACGGCGATTCGTTTATGTCAAAAAACTGGCCTCAGAAAAACAGCGCGGCATGATAATGAATGCAAAGCTGCCGGGCTTGGATGTAGAGCAAGTGCAGACCCGCCGTTATCCAAAACGACGGCTGTTTTCGCATATCGTCGGGTTTGTCGGCAGCGACGGTCGCGGGTTAGAGGGCGCCGAAAGAGTCTATGAGAATTATCTTCGCGAAAACAAAGAGCCGCTGCGCCTTTCTCTGGATTCGCGAATCCAGTCCGTGCTTTACGAGCAATTGTCGCTGGCCATGCAGAAATATCAAGCGCGCGCCGCGATGGGAATGCTGATGAACGCCAGAACCGGGGAAATTGTGGCGATTGTTTCGCTGCCGGATTACGACCCTGAAAATCTTGGCGCCGACCCGGCAGCCAACCGTATGTTCATGCCGATGCGCGGCGTGTTCGAAATGGGGTCGATATTCAAGATATTCAATACCGCGATGGCGCTTGAAAACGGCATAAATCATGAATACTACATTGAAAAGCCGTTCAAGATTCAAGATAAGTTCGGCCGCACTGCGGCTGTAATCAGCGATATTCGCAGCTTTAAGCCGCCGCGACCGAATCTGTCCGTGTCGGAGATAATGCTGCATTCGTGCAACACCGGCAGCGCGCAAATCGCGCTTGATTTGCCCGAAGACGCGCAGCCGGAATTCTTTTCGCGCATAGGAATGGACAGTTCGTTGGAATTGGAATTTGGAAAGACGGAAAAACCGCTGATGCCGTTGAAATGGGGCCCCGTGGAAAAAGCGACCGTCGCTTTTGGGCACGGAATATCTATCACTCCGATGCATACTCTGCTGGGCGTGAATGCTATGACGAACGGCGGAATATTCATTTATCCGACATTGCAAAAGCGCAGTGTCGGCGCTGTGCGCGGAACCAGGGTATTGTCGCCGGAAATATCGGGGGCGATTCGCGAGATAATGTTCAGAATAGCAGAGGAAACCAGCGCGAAGCAGGCGCGCATAGCCGGAATAAAAATCGGCGGCAAAACGGCGACTGCGGAAAAAAGAGTGAATGGAAAGATAGATAACAAGAAAAATTTGACCGCATTTGCGGGCGCGTTTCCGATTGATGCGCCGCAGTACACCATACTGGTCGTATTGGACGAGCCGATGGGGATCAAAGAAACATTCGGACTGCGCACCGCCGCGTGGAACGCCGTGCCTACTACGGGAAGGATTCTGGACAGCATACTGCCCATGTTGTTTGATTGAGTTTAACCCCCAAAAGAAATTGTTAACAGCTAGTTTCTTGTTGGATAACATCTAATAACCATCAACCACAAATCCCCCAAGAGTTTCTAGGCTCGCTGTGCTCGCCAATAAACTCTGTCCCCCTTTACCAAGGGGGACAAATCCGAGCTTGCGGGGAGTTGTGCCCCTCTTGATAAAGAGGGGAGGTTTT
>JAITJD010000030.1 GCA_031279085.1 Rickettsiales bacterium
TAAACCAAGTTTATTTATAAAACAATGACTTACATGCCCCTCTTGATAAAGATGGAGAATCCTAGCACGAGGTTAGCCCCTCTTGATAAAGAGGGGAGAAAAGCTAGGAGCTTGCGCCAGCCAAGCGACCCAAGCTTTTCGGGGAGATTTGTGGTTGGTAATAACAGACAGTTTTTTAATTAATAAAATTGTTTATTAGTAATAATAATTATTTGAAATGTATTGCGCGGCATAAGAAAAAGTGATATAATAAAAATTAAGGAATCAATTCATGGCTGGATTTCTGGCGCAGATGGGGGGCGCGCCGGTTCAGTCGGGCAGTTCAGCCCAAGTCGAAAGTAATGTCAGGTTGTATCAGTCGGTACAGTTTTTTTAGTTTTTTATATCGCGTCAGTCAAGAATGAGAGAGAATAAAATGATCATAATCGCCGCAAACCCGCGGAACTCTAGAGAGAGAGGTATATCTTCCTTTCCGGCCTGCGCGCATTGGCGCGCCGGGATTCTTTCGGTTCTCGCGGAAATATCAATTTGGATTTTCAAAATAAGCGATTCGCCTGTCCGGACTTTGTCCGCGCGGGCGGTTTGTTTTTTCAATACAAGCGGGACGAACGCGCAAGGATATAAAAATGATTAAAAAGGAACTCGTATTAATAGCAGTGATCGCGGCCAGTGTTGCGCCGAACGCGGCAAGCGCGGCGGCAAAGGTATATCGTCAGGTTTATACCAGCCCTGACGCTATGTATATGTATAACGAACAGAAAGACGCCCCTGTTGGCAGATGGTCTTTCGGCGCGCGGTTTGATTACACATTGGCAAGCTTTAAAAACAAATACTCGCTGGGGTCCGGCGCGGGCGGCGGCGAAACGGATTCTTTCTCATTCAAGCCGCAGATGGGATTTGATGTATCCGCCGGATATCAGATAGACGACAAGTGGCGCGTTGAGCTGAATTATGGATATACGGGAAAATATGAAGACAATGACAGCGATATGGCCTATGACATCGCCGCGCAGTTTCTGACTATAAATGGAGTTTACACAATCAAGGAATGGACAACGACCAGCCTGTTTGTCGGCGGCGGTCTGGGCGCCGGTTATTTGACAACCAGATTTACCGCGCCGCTGACTTTTCATCCTTCGGCGGAAACCAGCGAGTCGTCAATTGGATTCACGGGCGCATTGCAATTCGGGGTAGAGGAAAAGCTTTCTGATAATGTGCGGCTGGGGCTGACCTATAAATTAGGGTATCTGACCGGGCACAAGCAAGAGATAGAGCTGGCGGTGGCGCCGGCGGATTCGTTTATCAGCGAGAATACGGGCGTTTTAAGCAACACATTAGGGATCGGGATAAGGTATACATTTTAATATAAGAAAGAATAATGTTAAGGAAATTGCTGGCAGGTTTATTTGTGATTCTGTTCTCGCTGAATGTTGCGGGCGCGGCTTCGTCTATCCGCAAACTGGGCGGCGCGACGACGACGACGGCCGCCAGCGCGGCGCGTTCCGCCAGCGCGACTACATTAAAGGCGGGCGCGCAGACGCGAACGGGGGCGCGTTCTGCATCGACCAAGGCGACGACGACGAAATCAAGCTCAACCGTTTCAACCGGCGCCAATAGCTCGCGTCTTTCGTCCAGCGCATTCTTGGCAGAGCGGGGCAAGCTGGGCGTGTCCGTAAGCGGTTCTGGTTCCGGCGGCGGCAACGTCGACTTGTCGGATTACGCGAGGGTGGATTATGTGGATAATCTTTTCGGCGCGTTGGAATCGCGCACAGATGTTGTTGAAGGCAATCTGGACGCCAAGGCTGACGCGGCGGACACATATACAAAGCAAGAAGTTGATGATGCGCTGGGCGGCGTTGTAAGCGGAGTGTCTTGCGGCGTCAGCGGCGACGGCACTTATATGATAAATGTAAGCGGCGGGGCGGAAGACTGCATCGCGGTAAGCACTACGGGGAATGTTTTTATCGAATAATTAAACATAAGGGCGGAAAATGGCAATTAAAAATTAATAAGCAAGAAGTTTTAGATCGTCATAACAGCTGTCGCCGGCATGACGGGAATAAAAAAGCGCTAATTAGAAATTGAGAAAATAAAGTTGAAAAGACAGACTATTAGAATCAGGTTTTTAAATAAAATATAACAATAAGGAGAAATAGAAATGAAATCAAAAATTATATTTGCCGGCATAATGGGGGTGCTGCTGGCGGCATCGGGCGCGGAAGCGGCACCTGTGGAAACAAAAACCCTTGCGACCGAAGGCTATGTGCGCAGCGCGTATATGCAGGTAAAAGCGCTTGCAAATACGAAAGCGGCATTGCAAACAAGCGCCACGGCTGGAAATCTTGCGCAAATAAACAGCAGCGGACAGTATGTGGATTCCGGCGTAGCATTGTCCGGTTTAGCGGCAGCTACGGACTTGGATACCAAGCAAGATTTGCTGCCGACCTCAGCTGTTGCCGGAAAGGTTCTGAAATCTGACGGCAGCGGCGGATTTACATGGGAAGATGATAATAATACTACGGTGAATGTAGACGGCAAAGCTAATAAAGTAGTTCCGGTAGCAGTGGGCAATGTGGCGGTTCTGGCATCAGATGGAGATATTGCAGACGGCGGAGCTTTGGGAAGCGCGGCCTTTGCAGATACAACGGATTTTGATGCGGCTGGCAGCGCGGCTGCGGTGGAAGCTCTATTGTCGAATGCTTGTACATCAAGTCAAGCCTTGTTATCAGATGGCAGCGCGGGGTATCTGTGTGCAAACCTCACAGGTGATACATTCGCGGAATAATGTGATTAAACGGTGAACTGTATTTTGTGTTTGGTTGTTAATATTGCTCCGGCCTGGACTGGCATAAACTTTGGCCGGAGCTGAACAATTGAATTCTCAATAGGTTTCGGTTTTTATCCACTTCAAGTATTCCGGCAGCCCGTCTTCTATCGAAAGCTTAATAATCTCTGGCACATTGTATGCATGCACCGACTTTATCAATTCCGACAAGGGATTCCAAAGATCGCTTTGCGTCTTTATCATCAGCAGAATTTCTTCGGAGCTGCCGATGCATCCCTCCCACCAATAGCGGCTGGTTATGGGAATCTGCTGGATGCAAGCCGCCATGCGCTTTTCCAAAATCGTATCTGTAATTTTATCCGCCTCTGACTTGTTATGGACGGTGGTCAAACATAAGCAAAATGTCATTTGATTTTTCCTCTATCATATAGCATAAGAATATGAAATTTGCCCGAAAAAGTCCAGATGTAAAAGGGTTTGATAATATTCCTTGTTGCTGTTATAATATATGCCCGGCTATAACGCAGATGAAATCGGAAAACCTATCTTTGTCAGAATTTATGGCAAGTCGCAAAAAACAAAAATTCGCGACCGGCAAGGGCAGGGAAATACATTCCAAAATGCGGGGAATAGTCATTGATTCCGGTGCGGAAACCGGCAACAGAGAGCTGATTGAAAAAATAAAATCCAATCCCGCGCTGCCGCGATTTTTCGCATCAGGCGCCCGTGCGGAAGTTCCGATCGCGGGAATGATAAACGGAAAGTTCGTCAGCCGCAGAATTGACAGGCTGGTCGTCAGCGAATCTGAGAAGTCAATCGTGATTCTGGATTACAAAACCGATTCGAACAAAGAAATTTTCCGCGCCAAATACACATCTCAGATGTCTGAGTACCTCGCCTTGCTGGGCGATGCTTATCCCGGCTATTCAATCCGCGGATTTATTCTGTGGCTGAATGATTTTACAATGGAAGAAATTGATAATCATCAGTTTGCTGAATCGGGAACAGCTGTTCATTAAGAAAATGTATAATTGATTTTTTTACTTGTTTTATCTCCTTGATTATTGTTATAATATATGTTGAATCAACAGGGATGTTGGCTCAAGAGAACTGAAAAATCTCATATTTAGGCGATGTGCGGAGGCGCATCGTAATCCGACGAGAAAAAATTGTCGGCGCAGTTGCGCCTTTAATTTTCTCTCCCGGCCTTTGGCCGGGCGTCTGCGGTTATAAAACAAGGCTTTGCCTGAAATCCGCAGGGTCATTCCTAAATATGATTTTTCAACTCCCGGCCGCCATTTTCTGGCGGTTTTCTTTGCGTATGTTCATACGAAAAAAGGAGTTGAAAATGAAAAGATTTTTTCTAGCCGCCATCCTGAGCCTAGCGGTCATCAGGATATGCTTCTGTGCAGAGATTATAAAGTGTTCTACTGATTATTGCGCGATGGGGATTATAGCCGACGAGTGCAATAATACATGTATCAAAGGTTGTGCTACTTTCTCAGATCTTTTACCAAATAGCTATGGCATTGTTAAAAACACGACCCGCAAACTAGAATGGACGTGTCCAGATTCTAATAATCCCACCGGCGCTATCACTTGTAAATGCGTAGATGAGTCTTATACGTACTCCTGCGGCCAAGGATATTACGGCTCGGCGACCAGCGACAGCACCGGATGTATTGCATGTCCGTCAAACGCAACATGTAATGGCGGAAACGGTTCAACATTCTTGTGCAATGGCGGATATTATAAAAGCGGCACCGGATGTATTGCATGTCCGTCAAACGCGACATGTAATGGCGGAGACAGTTCAACATTCTCGTGCAATGGCGGATATTATAAAAGCGGCGCGGCATGCGCCAACTGCGCGGCAAACACCGGCCATCCATCCGCAACCTCGCTTGCCGGAGCCGCTATGATAAATGGATGTTATCTGCCAGCCGGCACAACTGGCAACGACACTTCCGGCAGCTTTGCATACACCTCTAACTGCTTTTATAAAATTGGGCTTTAAAATTCTTTATTCAAATGGCTGGGGTTGATTTTTCTATGAAAAAACTTGAAATAGACAGGTTCGTCGGGCTATAATCCGGTCATGTTGACAAGCCTGTCCATTTCCAACATCGTGCTGATTGAAAAACTGAATCTGGAATTCGGACGGGGGCTTAATGTCCTGACGGGCGAAACCGGCGCGGGCAAAAGCATCTTGCTGGACGCGCTGTCTCTGGCGCTGGGGGGGCGCTCGGACGCGAACTTGGTGCGCCACGGCTGCGAAGTCGCCCAGGTCGGCGCCGAATTTGATGCTGTCGGCGGGAAATTAAAATCAATATTATCAGACAATGGGATTGATTTCGACGGCTCGCTGATATTGCGCAGAACTCTGACGGCAGACGGCAAAAGCCGCGCATGGGTCAACGATGTTCCCGTATCCGTGAAGACATTAAAGCAAATAGGCGACGAACTGGTTGAAATTCACGGCCAGTTTGAAAATCATTCCCTGCTGGACCAGACGACGCATCGCATGACTCTTGATGAGTTCGCGGTCGGAAATTCCGCGGAGTATTCGCGGCTTTTAATCGATGTGAAAAACTCGTACGCCGCGCTGAATGCTGCGGAGAAAAAGTTGGAAGAGCTGTCGGCGCTGATGGAAAAATCCGCGATGGAACGCGAATTCTTGGGGCATAATGCGGCGGAATTAACAAAGCTGGCGCCGAAAGTCGGCGAAGAAGAAGAATTGTCAAACCGGCGCGCGCTGCTGATGAATGCCGAAAAGAATTCTGCCATTTTATCCGAGGCGCTGCAAAAATCAAACGGCTTGGATTCGCAGATTTTTTCAGTCGCCCGAATTTTGGAGCGGATAAAGACGGAGCCAAATCCTTATAAGGAACAAATTGCCAAGCTGTATGAAGCGGCTGACATTATTTCCGCAGTTTCTGAAAAACTGGCGCCGGTTGATTCGGGCGCGGATAATGTAGAGGATGTGGAAGAACGTCTGTTCGCAATTCGCGCGGCCGCGCGAAAACATCGCTGCGCGGCGGACGAGCTGCCCGATAAACTGATTCAAATATCCAGCCAGCTTGAGCAATTAGACAATTCGGATGCGGAGCTGAAAAAATTAAAATCCGAGGCTAAAATCAAAAAATCCGAATTTGATGCGGCGGCTTTGAAATTGACTCAGGAACGCGTTGCCGCCGCCGAGATTTTAAGGAAACAAATCCTGGGCGAGCTGCCGGATCTGAAACTGGGGCAGGCGGATTTCAAAGTCGAAATATCTCCGCGCGCGCCGTCCGGCGCCGGTGCGGATGAAATCTTGTTCATGATAAAAACAAATCCTGGCTCCTCGTTCGCGCCGCTGCACAAAATCGCAAGCGGCGGAGAACTTTCGCGCCTGATGCTGGCGCTGCGCGTGGTGCTGAGCAACGACGGCAGCGGCGCGCGCTCGTTCATATTCGATGAAGTCGATGCCGGCATCAGCGGCGCGACCGCCCAAGCGGTCGGCGAAAGACTGAATCGATTGGCTGCTGGCGGCCAGGCTTTGGTAATCACTCACAGCGCCCAGGTCGCGGGCTTTGCTGACAAGCATTTCAAAATTGAAAAGACCAGCACCGACACCGCCACGCACGCCAAGGTTTCCGAATTGGCCGACGACGCGCGCATCAGCGAAGTGGCGCGCATCATCAGCGGCGAAAAAATTACGTCAGAATCAATCGCAACCGCAAAGACTTTAATCAAATAATATATGCCAAAAAAAGGATAAAAAATGCCCCAGGATGTGAAAATAAAGCAAGATGACCCCATCAGTGTCGGTCTGCGAGGCATACAGATGTTTATTTTCATAATGGGCGGAATAGGGGTTCTTTCATTGCAGGCCGATTTGATAACAAAAGCCGAAGAACAGCTGAAAAACCAGCAAAAGATAATAGAAATACAGCAGCAGCAGCTGAAATTACAGCAAATGCAATATTCTTTGGATTCAATCGCGGCCGCGAACAAAAATCAACGGGCCAGATAGTATCAGGCGCTATTTATTAATCGTTCGCGTGCCGTCTGCGAACTCGATTGTCGCGGGCAAATCGAAATCCGCCGCGCGGCCGATTATTTTCTCGCCATGGCGAACAATCGCATATCCGCGCATCAGCACATTTTTATAACTCAGCGAATTCAGCATCTGTCCGATATGGGAAACCGCCTGATTCAATCGCGCCATGCGATTGTCCGCCATAATGGACAGCCGGTCGATGTTGATAATCAATGTCTTTGATGTTTTGATTTTATTGTCTGTTATAATAGACATCGTGCGCGTCAAATCGTCCAGGCGCTGGGTCTGTTCCATTATAAATTGCTTTGGATTTTTTATCGCAATCGCCTCGACGCGGTGTCTTGCGCCGACCAAGCGTCCGGCAAAGCCGGCCGACAACCGGTGCGACAGATTGTCGATTTCCTGAATCAAAGACAGCTTGGTGGGCACGACTATTTCCGCCGCGCCGGTCGGCGTGGGCGCGCGCACATCCGCGGCATAATCAATCAGCATCCAATCAGGCTCGTGCCCGACGCCGGATACCAGCGGTATCTTGCTGGCGGCCGCGGCGCGCACTACGATTTCTTCGGAAAAAGGCAGCAGGTCTTCCAGCGATCCGCCGCCGCGCGCGACAATGATGATGTCGACATTGTTTTCGCGGTTAAAATATTCGATGCCGGCGGCGACTTCGGCCGCCGCGGTCGCCCCTTGAACCGTCGCGGGATACAGCAGCGCGCGCACGGGAAACCGCTCGCGCAGTCTATTCTGAATATCTTGAAAAGCGGCGCCGGTCGGGCTGGTTACGATGCCGATTACCTGCGGAAAACGGGGCAGGGGTTTCTTGCGGGCGGCATCGAACAAGCCTTCGGCGGCCAGCTTTCTTTTACGTTCTTCCAGCATTTTCAATATCGCGCCCGCGCCCGCCATTTCGATTTCAGACGCGATGATCTGATAATTGCTGCGCGCCGGATAAGTCGTGAATTTTCCGGTTATTATGACTTCCATCCCTTCTTCCAGTTTGAACGAAACCGGCGTGCCGTGCCAGACGATGACGGAAATAGCAGCGCCTGAGTCCTTTATCGTCATATAGATATGCCCTGATGAAGCCCGCGTTATCTGCGACAATTCGCCGCGTATTTTTATGCATGGGAAAGCGGTTTCAACAACTCCTTTCAGCAGCGCGGCCGCGTCGCTGACGCTGAATATCGCATCCGGTTTAACAAAGGGTTCTGGTTTGTTCATCATCTTGTCATCCTTTATAAGATCCGAGCCTTTTTGATTCCGCAATCAAATCAATGTTGTTGATTTCCGCAAGCCGCGAAGGCGATTCGTTGTAAATCAATTCGCCGATAAAGTTCGCCCGACCCAGATTATACGGGATTTGCATTCCGAAACAAGTGTACTGGTCGGCGGTGATGTCATATATGATTCCGCTTTGCCTGTGCCGCAGATAGCAATGCGGGCCGTATGTCCAAATGTCGTTGATGTGCATAAAGTCCCAGATATGCCCGCCTTTGGTCAGCCTGTACACACATTCGGAAGAACTGAGGCAGAATCCGGCCGCCCAATGGAATGTGTCTTTGAATTCTTGTCCAAGTACAAATTCGCGGACATATTCCAGCTTGAAGCTATCGCGCAGCATCAATGTTATATTTTTCAGATTTATCCGGTCGAATTTATCAAGCGGCAGCGAGTCCGCTTTTTTCAGCAGCTTTCTTGTCGCGAGTTCATAATGTTTTTCTTTTTCAGGAAGCATGGCTTATTTCACAATTCTGTCAGCGGCCATCTGGGGCGGGGCGCGACCGGTCCGGCCGCCACGCGTCCCAGCAGGTAGTTTTCAATTCCGGCCCAGGCGATCATCGCGCCGTTGTCCGTGCACAGATTTAACGGCGGCGCCGCGAAATTCATTCCGTTTTCGATGGCCAGTTTCTCCATCGCGGCGCGGATTGCGGTATTCTTGGCAACGCCGCCCGCAACGACCAGAGTCTTTGGCGCGCCGGCAATAACGCGCGCGTCGCGCAGAGCGTTGCCCAGCCGGTTTATAATGCAGTCGACGACCGCCGCCTGGAAAGACGCGCAAAAGTCATTAACAAAGTTATCAGAGAACAGAGAGCGGGTAAGTTGATTATCTTCCGATTTAGCTTCGTTCTTCGCTGTTCGCTGTTCGCTCTCTAATAAAGCGCGGGCGGCGGTCTTGATGCCGCTGAACGAAAAATCGCACCCCGGCTTGTCGCACAGCGGGCGCGGGAATTTAAAAGCGGTCGGATTGCCGGCCTGCGCGCGGCGGTCAACAACCGGCCCGCCGGGATATCCCAGCCCCAGCATCTTGGCCACTTTGTCGAAAGCCTCGCCCGCGCTGTCGTCCAATGTCTGGCCGATTAATTCATATTTTCCAACGCCATGCGCCAGCAGAATCTGACAATGCCCGCCGCTGGCCAGCATAAGCAGATACGGAAATTCCAAATCATTGGTCAGGCGCGGAACCAGCGCATGGCCTTCCAGATGGTTTACCGCAACCAAGGGCTTGCCCGCCGCGAGCGCCATTCCTGCGGCGCACATCCAGCCGACCAGAACGCCGCCAATCAGCCCCGGGCCGGCGGTCGCGGCAATAACATCAATGTCTTTGATTGTCCTGCCCGCGTCGTCAAGAGTCTTGCGTATGACATCGTCAATCGCCAGGATATGCGCGCGCGCCGCCAATTCCGGCACGACGCCGCCGTATTTCTGATGCTGGGGAATCTGCGAATAAATTATGTGCGATAAAATATCGCGTCCCGAATCAACGACGGCCGCGCTTGTTTCATCACATGAAGATTCAATGCCAAGGCATAGGATTTTCTTATTCATTAATCAGAAACTCAAATATTGTCTTTCAGCTGGATTCCCATAAAACACAAGGAAGCGGCGTCTTTCACCGGCATGTCGGCGGAATCCGGCAGAGATGATATTTTATTCAGGCACAGAGTCATCAGCTCTGTGTGTTCTTCAGATCCGGTCAGGATTTTTACGGCGGCTGTGCGGCGGTCGATGGAAGAAGCCGCCCAATGTTTCATATTGCCGTTTTCAAGATCGGCGGATTTGTTCAGGAATAAAAAGACGACCGCGGCCAGAATCAGGGCTGATATGCCGACAAACAGCTTGAAAGGTTTTTTTACAGCATTCATTTTTTTACTCGTTTTCTTACTCGCATTTCACCAGCCATAAATCATAATCAGCATTCTGCAATGGATTATCGCCAGGTTCATTTCTGCTCATCCAGCCGCTGAAAATTTTTCCGTCCGGATTTTTCTCCGATATTTCTATAAACATAAAAAAGTCTTCCGGCTGAAATGGGTCGGTTTGCTTGCAGGCGCGGACAACGGCCGTCAGTTTTTCAAATTCCGTTCGGGACCCGACAGGAATCACGACCGTATGCGCTTTTCCCGCGGCCTTGTTTAATATTCGAACGACAGCCGTCTGCTTTTCCACAAATGCGCTCGCGCTGGTGGAAAAACAGAGGCCAAAAACCAAAAACCAGAAACAAAAGAAATGCGATATGTTTTTCATATCAGTATCTTATGCGGCTTTATTCTTTAACTTTTCGGCGGAAGTCGCGGCCAAATCTTCGATAATGCGGGCTTTTTTGCCGGACAGCCTGCGCAGGAAGAACAGTTTTGCGCGCCGGACTTTTCCGATTTGTATTTTTTCAATCTTGTCTATTGACGGGCTGTACAGGGGAAACTTGCGCTCTACGCCGACGCCATAGGATTCGCGGCGGACTGTGAACGAAGCGCGCGCGCCGTCGCCCCCGTCGCGGGCGATTACAACGCCCTCAAAAACCTGGACGCGGAATTTATCGCCGTCCTTGATTTTGACATGGACTTTGACCGTATCACCGGCCTTGAAGACAGGAATTTTTTTATCAGCGGCCAATTTTTCAACTTGCGCTTTTTCTATTTTCTTGATGATGTTCATTTTTTTCTCCGTAAGACGTAAGAGGTGAGGCGATGAAATTTTCTCGTCTCATGCTTTACGACTTTATCAATTCCGGACGCCGCTCTTTCGTTATCGCGTCCGATTGCTCTTTCCGCCACCTTTCTATATTGCCGTGGTGGCCGGACAGCAGGACTTCCGGGACATTGCGTCCGCGCCATGCCGACGGGCGGGTGTATAACGGCCATTCCAGCCCCCCGATTTCAAAACTTTCATTAGCGACTGTTTCCGCGCCGCCATGAACCACATTATCCATCAGGCGCACGCAGCTGTCAATGAAAACTTGGGCCGCGATTTCTCCGCCGGACAAGATATAATCGCCGATGGAAATCTCTTCGATATCGTATTCTTCGATCACGCGCTGGTCGATTCCTTCGTACCGGCCGCACAAAAGCGCGAGCCGCGAATCGCGCAAGGCGCGGTCGGCGACAAACTCTCGGGCCAGCTGCTGATTCCAGACTTTGCCGCGCGGGGAAAAATAAATGATTTTTTTGCTTGCGTATTCGCGCGTCGCGGATTCTATTGCGGCGCCGACAATATCCGGACGCATGACCATTCCGGCGCCCCCGCCGAATTGAGCATCGTCGACGCTGCCGTAATTGTCGGTCGCGAAATCGCGTATATTGACGGTTTTATACGACCATATTCCGGCGGCCAGCGCGCGCCCGACAACGCCGCCGGACAAGGTTCCCGGAAACATCTCTGGAAAAATGGTCAGTATGTCAAAGTGCATTATGCCGATTGCCTTTTTAAGATTATTTTCCGTTTTTCAAAATCAATTTCCGCGCCGGCGAAAGACGCCATGCCGCCTGTGTCCAGCTCTATGATATCGCCGGCGCCAAAGTTGTGCATTGCCGCGACCCGCCCGATTTGTTCGCCGTTTTGTTCCGCCGCCATTCCGATCAGGTCGGCTTGATAGTA
Source organism: Rickettsiales bacterium (assembly GCA_031279085.1). Lineage (GTDB taxonomy): Bacteria > Pseudomonadota > Alphaproteobacteria > Rs-D84 > Rs-D84 > JAITJD01. Next base: position 11,700 of record JAITJD010000030.1, read on the forward strand.
TTGGCCCGCCGGCAGATCGGGCAGGGAATCGCGAGATACGAACAGTTCCGTGCCGCGCAGAGCCTCGGCGGCGTTCCTGTCATTCGCGCCATCGATTTTGCAGACGGCCATGTCGCGGCCGACGCCGCGAATAAATTTCAGGTTTATGTTTTCAATCTTCAAGGTTTTTAAATCATCGGGGCGCTCGGTAAAAGCATGGACGCGGACATGCCCCTGCAATCCTTGCGGAGCGACAATTTTGCCGACCAAGATTTTACCGTTAGTTTCCACGCTTTTTTTTGTCTTGCATTTCTTTTCTTACAATAAGCAGTATATTGCGCATGTTGATAATATAACTATCCCATACAATCCGGCGCAGCTCCTCGTCATGAGAATATTCCCTGTCAATGGCGCGCCTCATATTCTTTATTATAATCGTTTCCCATTTCTTTGAGAAAACGTCGTAATATTTTTTCATTCTATTCTGCGGCCGGCTCCGGCGTTTCTGTATTCGATATTTCTGCGGGTTCGGTTGCAGGCGCGGTTTCGGCCGCCTCCGCCGCTGCTTTTTCGGCGGCAATTTTTGCAAGCTTGTCCGCCTTGTCTTTGATTTTCATCTGGGTCTTTTCAGATTGCAGGTGTTTTTTTGTCTGAACAGGATGTTCTTTCTTGGGCAGGACACCGGCATTTGCCAAAAATTTGTAAACTCTGTCGGAAGGCTTCGCACCCTTGGCCATCCAAGTTTTGATTTCATCGATTTTTAATGCGACGCGCATCGCGCTGTCTTTCGGCTGCATCGGGTCGTATTTGCCGACGATATCCAAGATGTTTCCAGAATTGCGCGCATTGCGCGAGTCTGTAACCACAATGTGATAGTAAGGGCGCTTTTTTGCCCCAAAGCGAGCCAATCTTATAACTGTTGCCATTTTTTTTCCTTTTTGTTGTTTTTATTTGTTATCACCGTCCGTTTATAGACTTCTTGTTATAGAAGGCATCCAGAATTTTCTTGTCAAAGAAATCGTAAGAGCAAAAAAACCGAATCATTATTTTTATAAGTTCCTCAATCTGGCGCGGCGATAAAGTTTTTGGCTTTTCTGCGTTTGCCTGCAATGCTCTTGTTGGTTGAAGCTGTTGCTCAAAGTTAAATCCTAACATATTTTATCATATCCCTTTTTATATATAAAACAAATCCGACATCAAGAGCGAAACTCGCCAGTTGATGCTCCGATACGCATGCCGCGTCCAGATTTCAATAATAGCAATCTTTGGGGATTTGCAGTGCGATTATGTATCGATTTTATCAGAAAGTCAAATATATTCTGGACTTTTTGTTTTGGCGGTACTAAAATCAAGCTCGTTCTCGCGGGCGTGGTATAATGGCAACACGTCAGCTTCCCAAGCTGAAGCCGAGGGTTCGATTCCCTTCGCCCGCACCAGATTTCCGAGCTTCCGCCACTGATGAATCGTAGATTTGCATATTTATTTTTACTTGGAATATACCAATATGCTTGACTTTTTTTCGGCATTATAATATACTCGTCAGCGATAAGCATTATAAAGCATTATAGATGTCTTTTAAATATACCAAATCTCCAAAAGGATTTTTTTATGCATGTAAATGAACTAAGGGCCAAATCGCCTCAACAGCTTTTAAAAATGGCCGAAGATATGGGAATTGAAAACCCATCTCAACTAAATGTACAGCAATTGCGCTTCGCCGTTCTGCGCGTTATTGCCGTTGATAAAAAAACAACCCTGATAGGCGGCGGCGTGCTGGAACGGATGCAGGACGGATTCGGATTTCTGCGCGCTTCGGAAAGCAACTATCTTGCCGGCCCGGCCGACTTGTATGTGGCGCCCGCGCTGATAAAAAAGTACGGGCTGAAAACCGGCGACTATGTAGAGGGACAAATCCAAGCGCCCGCCAATGAGTCCGAGCGGTATTTCGCCCTGGAAACGATTGAGCGCGTGACAGGCGGCGATCCGGAAAGCCTGCGCCACCGCGTGTCGTTTGACGACATGACTCCGCTGTATCCCGATGAAATGCTGAAAATGGAAGTGGATAATGAGAAAGACAAAGGCCGCAGCTTGTCCGCGCGCGTGATTGATTTGATTGCTCCGACCGGCAAGGGCCAGCGCAGCTTGATTGTCGCGCCGCCGCGCACCGGAAAAACGGTCATGCTGCAAAACATCGCGCATTCGATCGCGACAAATTATCCGGAAGTAAAGCTGATCGTCCTGCTGATTGACGAGCGGCCCGAAGAAGTCACCGACATGCAGCGCAGCGTCAAGGGCGAGGTCATATCCAGCACTTTTGACGAGCCTGCGGCACGCCACATCCAAGTTGCCGAAATGGTCATCGAAAAAGCCAAGCGCTTGGTCGAATCCGGCCAGAATGTCGTCATATTGCTGGATTCCATAACTCGTTTGGGTCGCGCTTACAACACCGTCGTGCCGTCCAGCGGCAAGGTTCTGACCGGCGGCGTCGACGCGTATGCGTTGCAGCGCCCGAAAAGATTCTTCGGCGCCGCGAGAAATATCGAAGGCGGCGGCAGCCTGACTATCATCGCCACCGCGCTGGTCGACACCGGATCCAAGATGGACGAAGTCATATTCGAAGAGTTCAAAGGAACCGGCAACAGCGAAATCATACTTGACCGCAAGCTGTCCGACAAGCGCGTTTATCCCGCGATTGATATAACAAAGTCCGGCACGCGCAAGGAAGATTTGCTGGTCAGCAAGGACATTCTGTCAAAAATGTATGTCCTGCGCCGCATAATAAACCCGATGGGGACTTTGGAGGCGATGGAGTTCCTGTTGGACAAACTGCGCACGACCAAGACCAACGCGGATTTCTTTAGCGCTATGAACAGCTGATGACAAATAATAAATAACAATCAAATAAATAACAAACAACAATAGTTGTTTGTTATTTGTTGATATCCATATGATTCATGATATAATTCATGGATTCATAAAGGAAAATAAATGAAGGCCGCTGAAAACCGCAGAAAGCTACACACACACACACACACACACACACACACACACACACAAGTAAACCGCTGGCCGGCGGCTGATGGCGATTTTCCAAAAACTCTTCTTGGATTTTATGTAAAATTCGGCGCAAGACCTTTTGTCGGGCTCCTATCCGCATGGTTTCTTGTGTTTTCTGTCATGCATATCGGAAACGGGCTTTTCTGGCCCATCTTTCAGAAAGAATTTGTAGAATTGTTTGAGCAAAGCGCGTCCCTTGGGGGTTATTTTTTTGAACATGCCGCATGGACTATTCTAATTTTAATGGGCGCGATGCTGCTGATTGACTTGGCGGAATGGGCTCAAGCTATTTTTGCGGCGCGCTGGCGGCCGAAAATTCAAAATCGTTTGTCAATGGTTCTGAATGATTATGTGCACAGCCAATCCATGTCTTTTTTTACGGACAGAATGGCCGGCAAGATAAATTCGCAAATCAATTATGTTTTCGGCGGCTTTAATCTGTTTTGGGATTTTGCGCTTATTTTCGGCAGCATTGTGATAATAGCTGCGAATATGAGCATGGTTCTGAAAATAAATCCGTATATCGGCGTTGTTTTGGGCGGCGCTTTTGTCATGCGCGCCGCTTACAGCGCCTTTATGGTAAAGCCGATGAACAAAGCGTCCAAGGTCGCCTCGGATTCTTCCAGCTCTTTATCGGGAAAAGTCATTGACAGCATTTCGAACTTCAATATCGTGAAATATTTTGCGGGAAAGCGCCGCGAAGAAACGCATTTGAACCCCGCGCGCGAGAAAAATGTCAAAGACAGAATCCATGCGTCCTTTATGCAAAGAATGTTCTGGGTTATACCGATGTTTCTTTGGGATTTATGTTTTATGCTTGTTTTGTTCATTTGCGTCAAGTTGTTTATGGACGGCGGAATGAAGATTTCCGAAATAGTCTTCACGCTTGCGGTCTACAACATTGTCATGGGACAGATTTCAAATTTAATCCGCAGAATACCGGATATCGCCGATGTAATCGGCAGCGCGACAAAGTCTTATGAGGAATTGGTAAAGCCCATAGATATCCTGGACGCGCCCGACGCGCCAGATTTGACGGTAAAACGCGGCGCGATTAAAATCCTCGATGTTTCATTCAAATACAAGAAAAAAACCGTGATAGATAATATCTCGCTGAAAATAGAGCCGGGCGAAAAGATAGGGCTGGTCGGTTCCAGCGGCGCGGGCAAGACGACATTGGTCAATCTGCTGATGCGGTTTTACGACCCGACGCGCGGCGCTATTCTTATAGACGGCCAGAATATCCGCGATGTCCGCCAGGACTCGCTGCGCGAAAACATAGCCTTTATTCCGCAAGAGCCCACAATGTTCAACCGCACTTTGCGCGAAAATATCGGATATGGGCGCCAAGGCGCGACAGATGCGGAAATCCGCGCGGCGGCCAAAGCCGCCGAAGCAGACAAATTCATAATGGCGGCCGAAAAGAAATACGATTCCATGGTGGGCGACCGCGGGATAAAGCTGTCGGGCGGCCAGCGCCAGCGAATCGCAATCGCGCGGGCTTTCCTGAAAGACGCGCCAATTCTGATTCTGGACGAAGCCACATCCGCATTGGATTCGGAAACGGAAAGCGCGATTCAAAAAAGCTTTGAAAAGCTGTCCGCAAACCGCACGACAATCGCGATTGCCCACAGATTGTCGACACTGCGGAACATGGACAGGATAATAGTGCTGGAAAAAGGAAAAATAATAGAAACCGGAACGCATTCGCAGTTATTGCGCCGGCGCGGAACTTACGCGCGGCTTTGGGAAATGCAATCTGGGGGATTCATAAAGGAATAAAATGAAATCATATTTGATTTTGGCGGCCGTTTTGGCCGCTTTTGTTTTTGGCGCGTATTGGGCCGGCGGTCGAATCGCGGCAGAACATTGCAAAGCGGATGCCGCCGCGCGCCAACAGGCGGGCCTGGCGGGCTTGCAGAATGAAATAATAACGACAAAGGAGAAAATAAATGCGGAAACTAATAATGCCGCTGCTGCTGCTGTCCGCAGCCGGCTGCGCGAAATGTACACCATCGGAGATTGAGCCCGCATCGGCCCGGCTGGCGATTCGGCAGACTTGCGAACCGATATACGGCCGCGCATCGGACTGGGACAATATCAGCGACGACTTGGCGCGAAATATTTACCGGCATAACAGAATGTGCGATAATTTATAATTATTGACAAATTGCCAGTGTTTTGCACAGTCAGTTTTTCAATAGCCTGAAAACCAGCGTCTTTGGGACATCGCGCCCGAATTGGTGGAAATCGGAGAAATTATGCCGTCTTATAACGCGGACGGATATGATTCGTTTGAAAAGTGTTATTATCGCAGCCTTGAACGCATAGCGAATCAAACCGTCAGGTGATGATTTTATTCCTGATAGTTTTCTATTATGCTTTCGGCGGCGTTTTTAATTTTCTGCAAGTTCGTTTCATAAGTCGAGCAATCGCGCGCTATTTCCGAACGGTATGCGTCGCGCATGTTCGCCGCCATGTAATAACAACCGCGCAAATGCTGAACGCAATACTCATGCCCGGTGGCAAAAGCCTGCTGTCCGCGAACGCGGCTTTCCGTATCCGCCCAGTTTATATCCAGCGCGCTGTCAAGATTCAGCCATGAATTGTCGCCGGTGTATTGGCCCACCGTTTGCTCCCAGTATTCGTTCATTTCCGCCTGTGTCCAGGCATCCGTTCCGCCCAAGGTCAAGAGCTGTTTTATCAAATCATCAATCGCGGGCTGGTATTGCGCGTCTATTTGCGCCAGCTTTGCGCTGCAATAACAGCGGTTGTAATTTGTATTTTCGCGCTGGCAGTATCCGTTCATGCACTCCGTATAATCCGCAAGACAGCGGCTGGCCGGCAAGGATTCCGTTGAAGTTTCGGACATGTTTGCGGCGGCCTCCGAGGCCCTGGCTATATAAGAGCTATCCGCGCGTCCGCTGCGTCCGGTCGCGGTTTGTCTGGCGCTTGCGCGCTGAACCACCCTGCGAGTTTGGGGCGCGGCGGCGGTTGTGCTTTGCGCTGCGACTGACTGGCCCGTGCTGGCGGCGCGCGCGGTTGTCGTCGCAACGCCAGCGGCCCCGGCCGCAGACCGCGCGACAACGCGCCGCGAATCAGTGCTTTTCACGCGGGTATAAGCGGACACCGGATCTTGCGAAGTGCTTGGCGTGGTTCCCGGATTCAGGCTGGTGCGCATTTTGTTGTTCATTGCCGGATACATGTTGTTGTAGGAATTCGCGCTGACAAAGTCAGATGCGGACATGCGCGCCGCCGCAAAAACCGTGCTGCAAATCGCTGGCATAAAAAGAATAAAAAAGACGATGAATCTGGCCATTTGATTTATTTTAGAAATTTTGACGGGATTAGACAAGAAGAAAAATTTGCATTCTGACAAAGGATTGGTATAATTTTTAAAATTTCGGGGCGTAGCTCAGTCTGGTAGAGTGCTTGCTTTGGGAGCAAGATGTCGCAGGTTCGACTCCTGTCGCCCCGACCAGAATAATTAAAACACCGCAGATGCGCGGTGTTTTTTGTTACACGGTCCGCACACTACGGGCATCACGGGATAAAATTGCCTTTGGTAAGCCCGCTGAACCCGAAAATATGCGAATATTTACCCATTTCCATACTTTCGCCGTTTTTCGCGAAGCACCATAGAAGCTACATTGGTCTATTGTAATTTATTATGCAATCCGATGTTAAAGGCCGCGATTATCTGGTCGTTGTGGAATCAGATGATTGTTATACTTATGACGGAAACGATTATAAAACCCTGTCCGCCGTCGCAAAAATCATCACCGGCATCAAACTCTCCGGTAATGACTTCTTCGGATTGAACAATAAGAAACACTAAACAAAAACCCTATTACTAAATAATAGGGTTTTTGTTTAGCATTTCATCCAATTACTAAGCAATCCACGCCATAAAACGGTTTGTGTTTCTATGCGCAACAATGCTTTCTTTAACATTTTGGGCTCCTTTTCATAATCATGACGGAATACAATCGGTTTTCTCTGATTCAAATAAATCAGATACTTCTTTGAATAATCGCTTTCGTTGTTCGCAGTAAACATATACACCATCATGGGTTAATTGACTGTCCTTAACGCGGGTTGCTGGACAGCCATTTCCACACAGTTTAGAAAAAGCGCATTTCTGACATTTTTCATTTTTGTGCAAAAATAGTTGTTTGAATTTTTTGTAAGAAACTATTTTATATAAATCAGACAATTCCATATTCATAATATTTCCGTATGGCATTTCTGAACGTAAATATTCGCATGGATAAATATTTCCATCCGGATCCAGCGATATCCAATTTACACATGCGTTTGTGCTGGTGCACAAATTTATAGTTTCATTGGAAAGCCAGGCTATTATTTCATCTAATTCTCTTATGCTTATGTCAGGATTACCATGTTCAATCCACAGGTGTAATATTCGGTTTAAATAATTAAACCAATCATCAGAATTTATGCTGAATTCGTCAGTTGCAGAATCATAAACCGGACTAAATTTTATATCTGTAAAACCGTTATCAACCAAAAAATTAAATACTCCATCAACATGCGGTAATGACTCTTTAGTTACAGTCGCTATGACTGGTGGATTTATGCCCGCATCCCTTAGGTTTTTTACACCGGCCATCACCATATCAAAAGAACCATAACCGCCAAATTTTATTCGGTTTTTGTTGTGTATATCTTCTGGGCCATCAATACTAACGCTTGGGGTAAAATTGTTTTTGACAAAAAATTCTGCAAATTCAGGGGTTATCAGCGTGGCGTTTGTTTGAATCATATTGCGAACAATATGTTCTGGTGCTTTGTATTTGTTCATAATTTCAACAACAGATTCATAGAAATCTAAGCCGGGCACCATTGGTTCACCACCGTGCCATGTAAAGAATATATCATTTTGAAACTCAAAAGTTTTTCGAATAGCTGTTTCTAAGGTATCTAAGGGGATTGTTTTAATTTCTGGCTTAGCGAACGGGGCGGCATAGCAATATTTACATCTTAGATTGCAATTATTACCAATGGGTTTTATTTGTATCCCGAACGCTTTTTTATGCATCAATGTCCCCTTTGCTTTTCTAGTTCCATATATTTTCTTATGATATTTTCGTCATAAAACCGCATTTTGCCACTGGGCAGCATCAACATGCGCCCAATGCCCAATTCAGACAAGAAATCTATATCGTGGCTTACGATTGCCAATGTACCACCATAATCGCGAAAACTGTGTGCAATTGATTTTTTTGTCGGAATATCCAAGTGATTTGTTGGTTCATCAAGTAATAACAGATTGGCACCAGATGCGCATAATTTTGCAAGTTCCAAACGACTTCTTTCACCCGGTGATAATGTAGATATGGATTGAAAAACTTTATCCCCAATAAAATTAAATTTACCCAACAGCGCGCGGTTTTTCGAGCCAGATAACTGTGTAATTTTTTCTAAATTTTCTAAAACGGATGCTTTGCCGTCCAATGTATCATGTTCTTGGGCATAGTATCCAATATCTGTTTTTTTGCCTATAGTAATTGTTCCTGAATTTGGATTTAATACTTTTGCCATCAGTTTTAGCAAAGTAGATTTTCCAGCGCCATTTTCGCCAATAATTACAAATTTTTCGTCCCGTTCCAATGCGAATGACAGTTTGTTTATAACAGAATGTTCAGGAACGTATTGAAAAGATACATTATCCGCAATTATTGGCGTATGGTCGCCAGTTCGTGCAGGTTTTAAATCAAAAGATATTGTTTTTTTTGTTTTTGGTACATCAATAATATTTTGCTTTAATTTTTCCAGATGTTTTTCGCGACTGTCCGCTTGTTTTTTTCGTTTGCCGGACGTGCCACGTAATCCATCTACAAAAGCCTGGATTCTGGTTATTTCGCGCATTTGATTTCGCATCTGGTTTTCCAAGGACTTATTAGTTTCAGCCAATGTGCGTAAAAATCTTTCATATCCAAAACTATATAAAGTCGCCTTGTGGGTCATTGCATCCAGATACAAAATTTTTTTTGCCAATCTTTTAACAAAGTCCTCATCGTGCGATATAAAGATTACGGTGGAGCGCATTGACTGCAAATAATCTATAATCCAATCACGCGAAGATGCGTCAAGATGGTTTGTAGGTTCATCTAAAAACAGTATGTCGGGTTGACTGTATAGTGTTCTAATAAATGATATTTTTGATTTTTGACCGCCCGATAATTCATTTAAGTTTTTATTCAACAACTCGGCTGGAACGTTCATTTGATACAAAATCCGTTCTAATTCTGGTTCCGCGCTATATCCACCCCATGAATCAAATAATGCCTGTTTTTCTTCAAGCTCTGTTAATAGTTTATTGTTTTCTGAATCATCAGCAATTTTTTGATATAAAATAACAATATCTTGCTCTAATTCGCGTACAGGTCGCCCCGAATATAAAAAATCTTTTACAGAAATAT
>JAITJD010000007.1 GCA_031279085.1 Rickettsiales bacterium
ACTTCATCTTCCGGGTCATTCAAATTTATTGTCGGCGGAACAATTCCGTCCCTGATGGCCAGCACGCAGAATATTGCCTCTACCGCGCCGGCAGCGCCCAGCAGGTGCCCGGTCATGGATTTGGTGGAAGACATTGAAACAGGATTGTTCCCGAACAAAGCCTTTACCGCCTGCAATTCTCCGATATCGCCAAGCCCTGTGCTGGTTCCATGCGCGTTTACATAATCAACCTGCTCCGGCTCTATCCCCGCATCTTTCAAAGCGGCTTTCATGGCGCGCAGTCCGCCTTCGCCGCCTTCGGCCGGCGCGGTGATATGGTATCCGTCGCCGGACATTCCGTATCCGGCAAGCTCTGCATAAATCCTGGCTCCTCTTGCGCGGGCATGCTCGTAATCTTCCAGAACCAATATTCCAGCGCCCTCGGCCATGACAAAGCCGTCGCGTTTTTTATCCCACGGACGCGATGCGCCGGCCGGATCATCGTTGCGCGTGCTCAGCGCTTTCATTGCTGAAAATCCCGCCATTCCGATTTTGCCGACAGCGCCTTCGCTGCCCCCGCAAATCATTATATCCGCATCGCCGTGCTGAATCAGGCGGGCGCCTTCGCCGATGGAGTGCGCGCCGGACGCGCATGCTGTAACGATTGAAATATTCGGCCCCTTGAACCCGTATTTGATGGAAACATGGCCCGAGGTCATGTTTATAATAGCTTTTGGAATAAAGAACGGACTGATGCTGCGCGGGCCATCGTCATGCAGCTTCACGCAGTTCTCATAAATTGTGTTCAGCCCGCCGATGCCGCCGCCAATGGAAACGCCGACACGATTCTTGTCGCCCGCGTATTCTTCCAAACCGGCGTCTTTTACCGCCTCAACAGCGGCGACAACGCCATAAAGGACGGCCTTGTCCATCTTGCGCTGTTCGCGCGGATCAACCGCTATGTCGGGATTATATTGGCCGGGTTCGGTTCCCGCGATCGGCACGCCTGCGATCTGGGACGGCAAATCGGACGCGTCAAATATGTCTATTTTGCGCACGCCGGATTTTCCGGCGACAATATTTTCCCAAGCATGACCGACACCGGTGCCGACCGGCGACACAATGCCAATGCCCGTAATTACAACTCTTCTCATCTATATTCCTTTTAAGAATTTCAGCTTATTCGCATAATAAATCATTTGCGATATGAAATACAATAAAAAATCTTGATTGCTTGTCGGCCCTTATTCCGGCAAGCTGTATTTTTATGACGAGAAAGGCCAGAAAAACCCGCCAAAAACATGATTGTCATTGACGGATTTTTCATATCATAAAAATACCTTTTCGGGATTTATGCGGCCGCTTTTGCCCCACCAGCGTCTAATTTAACAGATTTTGCCGCTGAATTATGAGCATCGATATACTTTACGGCATCGCCGACAGTTGTCAGCTTGCCCGCGTCTTCATCTGGGATTGTTATGTTAAACTCTTTTTCAACTTCCATGACAAACTCAACCAAGTCAAGAGAATCTGCCCCCAAATCGTTCACAAAATCGGCCGTATCAATTACTTTTGCGGAATCAACACCCAATTTCTCCACTACGATTTCTTTTACTTTATCGAAAGTTGTCATTTTTTATCCTTTGTTTTAGTTAAATTTGTTAGCCCGTATGGGGCGTCAATATTTTAAACTATCATTTTCCACTCTTGGTGTCAAGAATTTATAACAAACGATAACAAAACCTAGTTAATCAGATTTTCCAGCAAATCGTTCATATTTTGCCTCAATTCCTCGCGATCGGCGGCCCAGGCCAGCTTTCGCATAAGGAATTTGTGCACATCATCTATTGTCAGATTTGCTATTTTCGCAACGCGCGCGACGCGACGCCAAGACATTCTGGGGTCTGTCAAATGCCGATCTCCGCGTCCCGGAAAAACCCATCTGCCGTTTTGAGGCAAATTCTGCAACAAAACTACCGCCCTGTCTGACAAAGGCGCATCCAGCCATGTATAGCGATTAAAATCCAAATCCGGCCATTGCATTGATAAAATTCTCGATTTTGGCGCAAATCCGTAAATCAGCATTAAAAAAGCCGCGCGTATTACCTGCGATTTCTCTTTTTTTATCGCGGACATCATTCTGTTAAAGCCCGGGCCGGTCAGCGGGCGGATGCGGCGCCGCTCTTTCGTCTTAGGCACCTGCAATGTTGGATTATCGGTCGCATATCCGGTTTCGATGGCAAAATTGAAAATGCTTTGCAATAATTCTTGCATTCTGTTTCTGATGGCGTCGCCCTTTATTTCAGACAAGCATCGCTGAATGTCTTGGGCATTGATATCACGGATACTCTTGTCAAACAAAGGCGAAATATGCCTTTGCATGGAACGAACCAATTTATCGCGGGATTCGTCCGCGCGCCGGACTTTTTTCTGGATATACAAATCCGCTATTTTCCGAAAAACCGTTTTGCGGCGGCGAAGCTTTGGCGTTATTGCTATTGTTTCCAGAACATCTGAAACGCGGGCGCGGGCGTCTTGGATTTCTACTTTCGGGTATTGGCCTATGATGATTCTGCGGTCTTTGCCGCGCACGCGCTTTCGGACAAAAAAGCTTTTCACGCCGCGGCTGGTGATATACAAGCGCAATCGCGGCTCGGCCGTATCCTGGACAACATCAAACCCCTTGTCCGGAATAGGCAGACTGTCCAGAATATAAGGATTAAACAGAAATTGATGCGCCATTTTAATCACCGCCTTTTATCTTCTCGTCCGGGTTCAGGATACAATCGAAATAATCATGTCCGAATCACAAAATTTCACGGACTTGCCAGTATTGTATTTTGATTCATTTCCTGCAATTTTTATTTTACATTTATCCGACTTTCAGCGCATTGATGAACGCGCTTTGGGGGATTTCGACATTGCCGAATGTTCGCAGGCGCTTTTTGCCCTCTTTTTGTTTTTCCAACAGCTTGCGCTTGCGCGTGATATCGCCGCCATAGCATTTTGCGGTTACATCCTTGCGAAACGCCGCGATGGTTTCGCGGGCGATTATCTTGCCGCCGATTGCGGCTTGCAGCGGAATCTTGAACTGGTGCCGCGGAATCAAGTCTTTCAGCCTTTCCACAATCTGGCGGCCGCGTCTTTCGGCAAACAAGCGGTGGCACAGGAACGATAGCGGTTCGACATTCTCTTCATTGACAAGAATAGATACTTTGACCAGATCCGATGGCTGGTATCCCTGCAACGAATAATCAAACGAAGCATATCCGCTTGACAGCGATTTTATCCGGTCATAAAAGTCAAAGACGATTTCCGCCAGCGGCAGCTGATAGACCAAGACCGCCCGATTGCCGACATAAGATATATTTTCCTGAATCCCGCGTCGCTCGGAACACAGCGCCATAATTCCGCCCATGTATTTGTCCGGCAGCATAATCGTGGCGCGAACCCAGGGCTCTTCGATGACGGATATCAAAGTCTGATCCGGCATGTCGGCGGGATTTTCAAGGTCGGCAATCTCGCCGCTGCGCAAATGCAACTTGTAAAGCACCGACGGAATGGTATTAATCAAGCTTAAATTAAATTCGCGGCTTAATCGTTCGCTGATGATTTCCATGTGCAGCAAGCCTAAAAACCCGCATCGCAGGCCAAAGCCCAGCGCGGAGGATTTTTCAGTTGTAAAAACAAAAGACGCATCGTTCAGCGCTAATTTTTCGGCGCCGTCGCGAAGATTCGGATAATCGTCGGCCTCTACCGGAAAGAAGCTGGAAAAAACAACCGGCACGGACGGTTTGAATCCGGGCAATGGCCGGACAAGGTCGGAAGCGGAGGGCAAGAGGTTTGAAGAATTTTTTCCTAGCTCTACGGATGCTCTTGCATCCGTGATCGTATCCCCCACCTTGCAGTCATGTATTGTCTTCATTCCCGTTATGATAAACCCGATTTCGCCGGCGGACAATTCTTCGGTATTCACCATCTTTGGCGTAAAGTATCCGATTTTGTCAATCACGTACTCCGCGCCGGTCGCCATGAATTTTATCTTCTGCCCGCGCCGCAGCGCGCCGTCGACGATTCGCACCAGAATCACGACGCCCAGATAAGAATCATACCATGAATCCACCAGCAGCGCGCGCGCAGGGGCGCCCGGATTTCCGCGCGGCGCGGGCAGCTTCTTAACGATTTCTTCAAGTAATTCGGGAACTCCGTCGCCTGTTTTTCCAGAAACGCACAAGGCCTGGCTGGCATCGATTCCGATGACATCGGCCATCTGGGCGCGCGCGGCGGCAACATCGCTGGACGGCAGGTCGATTTTGTTCAGAACGGGCAGCATTTCCAAATCATTGTCCAATGCCAGATAAGCGTTGGCCAACGTCTGCGCCTGGACGCCCTGCGTCGCGTCAACCAGAATCAGCGCGCCTTCGCAAGCGGCCAGACTGCGCGAAACTTCATAAGCAAAGTCCACATGCCCGGGCGTATCCATAAGATTCAGCTGATAAGTTTCGCCATTTTTGGCTTTATAAGCCAGTCGCACCGTCTGGGCTTTGATGGTGATTCCGCGCTCGCGCTCAATATCCATAGAATCTAAGACCTGAGCCTTCATTTCGCGCGATTCCAAGCCGCCGGTATATTCGATCAAGCGGTCGGACAAAGTCGATTTTCCATGGTCAATATGCGCCACGATTGCAAAATTTCTAATATTTTCTTGATTCATAATGTGGCAATAATAACCAACGATTAATAAAATTACAAGGCTTTTCCCATCAAATTGTTCCAGCCTATAACTTCAAATCCATGCTTTTCGCGCCAAAACTTTTTGGACTGTTCAGATGGCGCCGCGTATAAATGCAAGTACTGTGCGCCATTGTCTTTCATATAATCCGAATAAGCCGCCAGCAATTGGCTGCCGATTCCCTGGCGATGATTCCATCGGCATACATAAATCCAGTCTATTTTGGCAGCCGTCAGGCCTTTGGCAAAATCCACATATTTGGGCAGCGGGGCAAGCTGGCCTTTGATAAAACCGCAAACTTGATTGTTTATCAAATGAATGAACATTGTGTTTCCCAATTCGCTCACATCATTCTGAATCATGTTATACATATACCCCACATCGCCGCCAACCATATTAGCTATATGACAGCAATCATTGCGAAGCGCGTTCGATACATGAAAAATTTGTTTTATTCTGCCTCTATACATATACAAAATATAACACGGGATACATTTTTGTCAACTAGATTTTTGCAAGCAACTCGTCAATCCGGGCAGCTTTTTCCAAAGTATCGTCATAAACGAATCGAATTTCCGGCACATATTTCTGGTCTATTTTCTGCGCCAGCTTAAAGCGCACGATTCTGGTAATTTCGTCCAGCCTTTTTTGAGTCAGTTTGACATCCTTATGACTGTTGTAATAGAACAGCTTTACAAATCGCAGCCCGCCGTGGCTTTCCGCCCCGACCAGGGAAATTCCGGATATAACGGGATCTTCGCCGAAATCGTCGCGCAAAATCTGGCCGACCAGAGTCTGGACTTTGCTGGCGATTCTTGAAGACCGGCTGAGAGATTCTGTTTTTTTATGCATATTTTTATCTTCCATTATTTTTCCGATATTTGATTATTTCAGCCATCACTTTGTTTATTTTGTCCGAGACATCCTCGCCATTTTCAGCCATGGAGTGAAGTTTTTTAAGTTGCAATAACCAACTGATGTATGCTATTTCCTCATAATTATTTCCCCATCTGCATGTATCCAAACATCCGTCAAATCTAGAAGTCATTTTTACAATCCTTTTCACTTTAAGCTTTACACTTTGTATTTTGCACTCTACACTTTCGCTTATGAGAATGCAAGATTACTTGTTAAAGAAATCCGACCACCCTGCTTTTGCGTGGCTTGTTTTTTTTCTGACCATTTGCGAATCGATTTTTTTGTTTATTCCGCCCGAAGTCTTTATGACTCCGCCTATTGTCGCGAACAAGAAACGCGCTTTGCCCGTTGTGATTGCGGCGTCGGCCGGTTCGCTGATTGGCGGCGCGGTCGCTTACATCATCGGGTTATGGCTGTTTGATTCGGTGGGCGTCTGGCTGATTGAGAATTTTGCCAGTATGGAGCGATTCGCCACCGCGCAATCCATGTTTGCAAAGCACGGCATTTTTATAATCTTTCTGACTGCATTCACGCCTGTTCCTTACAAGCTGATGGCGATCTGCGCCGGATTTCTGGGGTTTCCCGCTTTGCTATTTTTGGGCGTTTCGGCTATTTTCAGAACCGCGCGCTTTGCGATTGCCGGATTTTTGCTGTGGCGCTTTCAGGGCGCTGCGAATAGCATGTTAAAGAAATATTTCTGGCCGCTGACGATATTTGCCATAATTGCGGCTTGTTTTGGAATCGGATTGATGGCTTTGATGTGAACGGAGCGCCTGGCGAAAACGATAACTTTTTAATTGCAAATTCTGCATTAATTTCCTAGCATTAGCAAAAAACCAAAAGAGGAAACAAAATATGTCGCTGACATACACTGCTTCGCGTACTTACATAATAAACAAGCTAATTTCAGATAACAATCTGCATTCTTACTTGGAAATCGGGGTTTCGAACCCTTACCAAAACTTTCTTTCAGTTCGCTGCGACCGCAAGGCCTCGGTTGACCCGTGCATAGAGTGCGAATTTTTCTCAAAGGATGCGATTGAGCAATTCAAGCCCTTTATAACTCATCAAATGACATCCGACGAATTTTTTGCCCGGAATACGGAATCTTTTGATATTGTGTTCATTGACGGCGACCATTCGTACGAGCAGTCTTTAAAAGATCTGAACAACGCGCTGAAAGTGATTCCGGTCGGCGGGCTTGTGGTTATGCACGACGCCATGCCGATTGACTTTGATTCGACTAAAATTTCTAATTTGCAAAAGGGTCTTGGGTATAACGGCGATGTATGGAAAACCATTGTTTCTGCGATTCGCGCCTCGGCCGGATATTTGAAAATCGGAACCGTGCCCTATGACTATGGGGTGGCTGTGATAAAAAAGCTTCGGCCGGATATGCCGGAAATCAAGGCTCTGGATTTGGATTTCTATCGGGATTGCAGCATTCCCGCCACAAACCCCGTGTATGACTTGGCGGAATTTAATAATAAGAAAGTCTCTTACTTCACCGGTTTGTACAACACGGCTCAAAAATTTATAGAACGTACTGCCCGCACGGTCATGAACCAGACAAATCCGAATTGGGAATGGGTGCTGCATGACGATTCTAACAACCGGTCGGACGCCGATCGTTTGGAGAAATTCTTTGCGTCTTTGAAAGACCCTCGAATAAAGTATTATCGCTTTAACAGGCAATCGGGCGGTCGGATCGGATGTTCAAAAAAACGGGCTGCGAATTTATGCACGGGCGATTATCTGGCAGAGCTGGATCATGACGATTTGCTGATGCCCGACATCACCGAAAAGATTTTGCAGCATGGCGAAGGATTTGATTTTATCTATTCGAACAGCGCGTCTGTGGCTGTAAATGACGACGAATCGTTCAGCAATGGCGAGTATTTTGGCGAAGAACATGGATTCGCCATGGGATACGGGGCGTACAGGACGACTGCCGCGCTTAATCCGCTGAATGGATATCCGACCCAATACCAGGAATACACTGAGGTTCCGGTAAACCCAAAGACGATTCGAAATATAGTCGGCATGCCGAATCATATCCGGGTATGGAGTAAAAAGTTTTATGATGCGATTGGCGGGCATAATCCGAATTTGGCCGTTGCAGACGATTATGAATTATTTGTAAGGTCTTTTTTAGCGGGCGGAAAATTCCTGCATTTGGATACTTTGGGATATTTGCAAGTCAATACCGACAACAGAATGACATGGGTCCGCAATGCTGAGATTCAGTATTTATGGAATGCGGTGCTGGCGACATATGATGAGAAAATCAAGCAAGAGTTTGAATTGCGGAACATGGAGGATTGGGCGTATAAGTGGCATTCGGAAAAGTTCGGATTTCAGAATTATACCTGTTATCACGAGGCGCTAAGCCTGTATCATTACTACGATGTCCCCCCCATAGTCGATGCTGATTGCGCAAATTACGTAATTTAGTTAATTAATCCTTAGTTGAGAATTTATATTCCATTGGTGCTCCAAGTTCAAAACCTGGCACAAGAACTTGGTCTTGGATTGTCCCCCTTGGTAAAGGGAAGAAACCAAGCTCAAAACTTGGTGCAAGAATTCAGCCTTGGATTGTCCCCCTTGATAAAGGAAAGGGCTCACAAGTTCGCAACTTTGTCCCCCTTGATAAAGGGGGACAGAAATTGTTAACGGCTCTGCCGTTTACAATTTCTTGGGGGATTTCTGGTTAAGGGTTGGTATTAATAGAATTTATGATT
>JAITJD010000014.1 GCA_031279085.1 Rickettsiales bacterium
ATTGCGCAAAACTCTGTCGAATTCTATCCGTATAACTGCAAGTATTCATGCGAATCAGATACCGGAAACCCGGGAAATATAGTGTCCGGCACATGCGTGGAATCCGGTTGCAAAAACAATTATGAAATGATTGCCGGAAAATGCGAGCTTTGCAATAGAGCCAATGCCTTGTCGTATAAAACCAGCGGAAATTGCGAGATTGCATCTTGCGTTGCGGGCTATCATCCAAACGGACGCGTCTGTGAGGAAAATGTGCAAGCCTGCGCCGCGCCGCGCGCGACAGAGGCTTATATGACATGGAATTCCTCTGCCGGGGCTTTCGGGTCATGCATCATCAAGACCTGCGAGGACGGATATCATTTGTCTTCCAACGCATGCGTTATGAACGATCAGGCCTGCGTGATAGAAAACGGAGCCGGCGTCAAAGAATGGAATGTGAACACGGGCGCTTGGGGCGAATGCCAGGTCGTGTCATGCAATGCGGGCTATACATCAGACAGGACGTTGACGAACGAGTTGTCAAAGCCCTGCGGGCAGTGCAGAAACAAATTCGGCATCCTGGGCGACCCGGCCGCCAGCAGCTATGTCCAGGAATGCGAAATAGCGGCATGCATGTACCAGGGCGAATTGTACAACCTTGACAACAACGAATGCGTGCCGATTTGCGATATCGGCGGATACGAAGACGATACGGGCACGATGATATGGAATTCTTCGGCCGGAAAATGCGACCGCCAATGCAAAGATGGATTTGCCATGTGGTAAAACCGCGCGCATGAATTCTTTTGTTTTTTTATTGCGTTTCAGACCTAAAAGTCAAATACTGTGCCCATGCCTGTTTTAGCGCCGATTTTAAATAAAGCCCAGCTTGCCGCTTTCGACGCCATAGAAAACGGCTGCGGCAACATTCTTGTCCTGGGGCAGGCGGGAACGGGAAAATCGACTTTTATAAATTATTTGAAAAGCGCGTCAAAAAAGCGAATTATATGCGCTTGCCCGACTGCGGTGTCCGCAATCAACATCGGCGGACAGACCATTCATTCCTTGTTCCAAATCCAGCCGCGCGATTTTATCATGCCGGAATTCTTAAAGCTGAAAGCAAAGCCGCGGAATATATTGTTCGGCTCTGACCTTCTCGTTATTGACGAGATATCTATGGTTGCCCCGGACTTGCTGGACGCCATTGATATTCTGGCGCGCCAGGCGCGCAAAAACAACGCGCCGTTCGGCGGATTGCAGGTCGTCGCCATCGGGGATTTGTTCCAGCTGCCGCCGGTTATCACGCGCGACGCCCAGCAATATTACCAACAGGCTTACGAGCATCCGAACGCGTATTTTTTTGACAGCAATGTCTATAAGCGCGCGAATTTCCAAAAGGCGAATTTTGATTTGGTGTACCGACAGAGCGATTCGACCTTGCTGGACGGCCTTGTCCGCCTGCGTTGCAATGAAACGAGCGCGTTGGATTTTTTCAACAGCTGCAAGATAGAAGACGAATCGCGTCGCTCGAATGCCGTGATTATCACGCCTTTCCGCGCGGTCGCCGAAAGAATCAATGCAGACCGGCTGGCGCGCATCGCGGCGCCCGCGACAAACTATGCGGGCGAGCTGAAAGGCAACTTTTCGGAAAAAGATGCTCCCGCGCCATTGAATCTGACTTTGAAAGTCGGAGCTCTGGTGGTTTTTGTGAAAAATGGCGACAAATGGCATAACGGCTCTATAGGCATAGTCCGCGAGCTGGGCGCGCATGAAATCAAAGTCCGGCTGCTGGGCGGCGATCGCGAAACTGTTTCCGTAAAGCCTGAAAAATGGGATAAAGTAGAATATGTTTTTGACGAAAACGGCAAGCCTGTTGAAAATGAAGCGGGCAGTTATCGCCAGTTTCCGCTGAATTTGGGATATGCGATGACAATACATAAGGCCCAGGGAAAGACATTGGACGCGGTTGTCGTCGATATTTCGCGCGGCGCGTTCGCGCATGGTCAGACTTATGTGGCTTTATCTCGCACGCGCAGGTCGGCGGACATTCATGTCGCGGCGCCGCTGCGGCCGCGCGATGTTATTTTCGATCAGCGGGTGTTGGACTTTGTGGGATAAGTTTCCTGTTGTATTTGCTTCGCCTTTATATTTCTTCTGGCGATGCGCCCGTCGCGAACCATTGCCTTTATGAATCTGGTTCCGTTTTCCAGCATCTGTTTGAAATCAATATCGGGACCGGAAACCAATTCCTCGACAGATGGCAGGGGCCCGCCGTCTAAGGAGGATTTTAATGAATTTACAATGACGTTTCTTTCGGCTGCAAAAAGAATTCCGCCGTCTTTGGTCAGCACTGCATTCTCGCACGGAGCCAATCCTGTTGTGTGATGCTCGTTTTCTCCGGATATCTTGGAATCGCCGACCGCGAATAAATTCCCGTACGGCTTGGGAAAGAAGCTGGGCTTTAATTCGGACGAGTGAATGCGGGCGTAAGCATTGAAGATATTATAATGTTCGACAGTTTCGTCTTCGGCTGATCCGAATGCCAGAAATGTGAAATCGGATTTGTCAATCGGCGCTGACGGCGTATGCGCGATCACCAGCAGATTCTTTTGAATCAATGCGGTTTCAGACGTGCTGTATCCAATTTCCAGCATTTTCGCGCGCATCATTTTTTGCAGGTACAAAATGACGGAAGAGCCATAGCAATGCAGAAAAATTCTCAATTTGGAGATGTTATCCACAGCGGTATTGAAATCCAGCCTGTTTTTCTTTTTGTCCGCGATTCTTGGCCGAATCAAAATCCTGAACAATTTTTCAATAAATTTCGGCTCTGGCTCGTTCGCCATCATTATGTCGAATTGCGCCGCTTCATCAGGAGTTATATGCGGGTTGCGGCCCGACTTGCGAAACAGATTCACCCGATCTAAAAAGGGCGTGCGGGAATTGAATTTGAAAAATACCGAATAGATGTTGACTTTGTCTTGCAGATTGTTCGCCCTTAACAATGATTCCATGCGCGCGGCATAGTGGTTGGCATGCTTTCCCTCCTCGGTTCCGCTGCCGCCGATGATAAAGACGGCCGGCTTGTCCATGGCGACGAATTTTACATTTTCGGCGCCGTGCGGATTACTCGGCGTCTTGGCTGTTCTGAGAATGATGTTGATGCTGCTGGGAATGTACTTAGTCATAATATCTTCTCCATAACGATTGCATCGATGCCGTCATAGTATTTTTGGCGCGCGGCGATTTGCCTAAACCCGTGTTTTTCATAAAGCCGGCGGGCGGGCATGTTGTCGGCCGCGACTTCCAAGAATATTTTCGACGCGCCGGATTTTTTTATCTCCGATTCCGCGATGGCCAGCATAGCTGCGGCTATGCCCGTCCGCCGCGCGTCCGGATGAACGCCGATTGTGATTATTTCCGCTTCGCCGGCGGCCGCGCGCCAGACGATGAATCCGTTTTCTCCGGCGATGATTTCGCAGCCCGATTTTTTCAAGCCCATGAAATCAGCGGCACGCCAAGGCTTGTTCGGAAAGCAGAGCTTATGAAGATTTTCCAATTTGTCCAGCATTAGAAATATTTTGCGTCAAATGCGTATTCTTCTAAAATACGCGTGATTTTATCAGGATTCTGCGTTTGCTGATTGATGCTCAAATTTTCGTTAATATTTTTCACGGCTTCGCGAAAAGAGTCTTTCTTTGCGATATGCACATCGTACCCCATTTGCAAAAGCGTTTTATAATTTAACAAACAAACATTTTTTACGGGTATATTTTTAAAGGCCGCATATTCGTCCTTTGGCGCGCCGCCGATTTTGCCGAAGCTTTTTAAGAAATGAAAATCATCTGAATCCAGCTCGTAAATATATGAATATGACACGGATAATTCGCTCATAATGAAGACATAGCGATAGGTTCCGGTCTCGGTCAGCTTGTTAAACATGAACGAGTCTTTGTTCCCGACGCTGTTCAGGGCATAAAATGTGGCATATTCCAGGTTGCTTGTCGCATAGATCGCCATCTCATATTTTCCTGTTGCCGGATTGGTCGCCATCGCGAATGACTTTGATAATTCCAGAAAATCCCCGGAGTTCAGCTTATAGCCGGAACCATGATACAGATTCATTTTTTAAGCTCCGCATAATGAGGTCTGAGATACAAAGGAATCACCGGATCTGTATTTTCAGATTTCAATTTGCGCGCGGCGGCGGGCAGGGCGTCTTTCAAATCGTAAGGCCTGTGTCCGATAGTTTTCGGATAATTCATCTGCCTGGTTTCTATTTCGTCTATTGTCATGACGCAGGGAGCGATATCGCGCGCCGCGACAAAGAAATCCCCGCGTCCGGAATCAATCGCGACAAACGCGTCCGGATTCCGTTCAAGATAAATCTCGAATTTATTTATCCCGACGCACGGAATTCCGGCGCCCAACGCGACGCCCTTGGCGTACGCGATGCCCAATCGGATTCCCGTAAAGCTGCCCGGGCCGACGACAACGTCTATCGCGGTCAAATCCGAAAATTTGATTTTATTTTCGCGCAGGAATTTTTCTACCGCATCCGGCAAATCCAAAGATTGCTTTTCAGTGTCAACTCGCTTGCATTCGCCGTTCAGCAGGAGATTGATGCCCGGTGAAGATGTGGCGATTATCAGTATCACGTATGTTATATTCTAGCGCCGAATCCTATGCGCTTGGCTAAAACCGCAGACCGGCGCATGCTTAACAGCTCGTCTATTTTTTTCGCATTGAATTTAGTCTTCAAATCCTGGCAGTTGTTTTCCAGCAAAGTGCGGCGCAGCATTGCGGTCAGCTCGCGCTGTAATTCGCGGACGCCTTGTTCGGAAGTATAGTTTCTTATTATATATCGCAGCGCCTCGTCATCGATTAAAATATTATCGGGATTCCAGCCTGTGTCCGCGGCGGCGCGATTTATCAGGTGATCGCGCGCGATTTTAATTTTCTCATCTTCCGAATATCCCGGGATTTCTATAATTTCCATGCGGTCTTTCAATGCGGACGACATGTTCAAAGTGTTTGCAGTGGCGACAAAAATGACATTTGAAAGGTCGAAATCCACTTCTAAATAGTGGTCGCGAAAAGCCTTGTTTTGCTCCGGATCCAGAATTTCCAGCAAAGCCGATTCCGGATCGCCGCGATAGTCGCGTCCGATTTTATCGATTTCGTCCAAGACAATCACGGGATTGTTCGCCTTGCATCTTTTCAGGGCGTCCATAATTCGTCCCGGCTGGCTGCCGATATATGTCTTGCGGTGCCCGCGGAAGTGCGCTTCGTCGGATATTCCGCCCAGGGAAATTCGCTGGTACTTGCGCCCCAAAGCCTTCGCGATGGATTTGCCAAGCGATGTTTTCCCGACGCCCGGCGCGCCGACAAAGCACAAGATGCTTCCGCGATTGTCGCCTGTTTTGCGCATTACGGCGATGTGCTCTAATATTCTTTCTTTGACCGGCTGCATGCCGGAATGTTCGGAATCCAGAATTTTGCGCGCGAAATCCAAATCAATTTCCGACTTGTCCGATTTGCCCCAAGGCAGCGAAAGCACCTCGTCTAGATAAGTTTTTAAAAGCCCGCCTTCGTTGGACATTTGGGAAAGATTGTTCATACGTTTCCATTCGCCCAGCGCTTTTTCTTTCACTTCTGCGGGCATCTCGGATTTTTCGATGCGGGCGCGGATGCCCGGCGCGTCGGATTCGTCGGAATCTTCGCCAATTTCTTTTTGTATCGCGCGCAGCTTTTCCTGCAAAATCGCTTCTCTGCGACCGCCTTCCAGCTGTCGCTGGACGCGGCGGTTGATGGATTCTTCAATCTTTGCGGTTTCCATCATCATGCTGAGATGTTCCAAAATAATCAGCAGTTTCTCGCGCCAGCTGGGCGCGGTCAGAATTTTTATTGACGCATCGGTGTCGATGTTTGCGATCTGCATGACCGAATCAACGAATGCGGCCAGGGGATATTTTTCCATTATCGCGCGGAATTTCTCTATTTTAAGCCTGCGATCAAACGGCAGATTCAGCATGAGCTCCGCGACTTTATCGCGCAGAGCCAAGGTTTGTTCAAGCGCCGAATCGTCTTGAATTTCAATCGGCGCCGCAGTGCCCGAGAAAATACCCTTGGACACGGATATATCGGATATTCTCACAACCGCCGTCGTGCTGATTATGGAATGAACGGAGCCGTCCGGCATGCGCAGAACCTGGACTATATCACCGATGGTTCCGACATTGAAAATATCGTCCGGACTTGCGGGGTAATTCCAAGTATGCTGGGATGTCAGGATTATTTTCTGGCCGTTTTCCACGGCGGCGTCCATGCATGCGATAGACATTTGATTGTCAATGTAAATAGGCACGGTCAAACCCGGGTGAACGACGAAGTCGCGAAGAGGCAGTATAAATTCTTTCATTGCTTCCATAATATAAGTAAGAAAGGGTCATTAGTCAATAGTGAATGAATAATAAAAAAAATCCGCCGCCGGGCGGATTTTTATACATTATCGCGAGATTAGTCTTTTGTCGTGTACTCGCAAAAGCCTTCGTTTGTGTCGCAGTGCGAAATCGTTCCCTCGCTGATAAAATACCCCTTTGAGTGCAGGCATGCCGAGCATACCGACGGCGCTTCCCGACCGATGTGCCAGTTCCCGCAATTCGTGCAGCGCCACATGACGATTTTGTCCTGCTTGAACAAAGTGCCTTTTTCAATGGCCTCGATCAGGGCGCGATAGCGCGATTCATGATAACGTTCTGCATATCCGATATTTTTCAAGACTTCCGCGATTGAGTCAAATCCTTCCTGTGCGGCGACTTGCGCGAATTTCGGATACATTTCGGTATTCTCGTAATTTTCGCCAAACTTTGCCGCTTGCAGGTTTTCCAATGTCGTGCCGATTTTTCCCGCCGGAAAAGAGGCCGTTATTTCCACATCGCCGCCTTCGAGATATTTGAACAAACGTTCGGCATGCTCTTTTTCCTGGTCTGCGGTTTCTGCGAATATTTTTCCGATTGCCTCGAATCCTTCGGACTTCGCCTTGCTGGCAAAGAAAGTGTACCGGTTGCGCGCCTGAGATTCGCCCGCGAACGCAGTCAGCAAGTTTTTTTCAGTCTGAGTTCCTTTTAAAGTTGGCATTTCTTACTCCTTTTTCTTATTTTCCAACAGATGTTATCAGAATGCGAATCAAAAAGCAAAAATTTTATATTATTTTTTTCGCCGCAGCTTGTTGAATGCGGCCTCGAAAATCGAATAAGCGCGGCCGAGATAGTAATCCAATACCCTGACCGCCAGAAAAGCGCGCGCGTCGGATATATTGTTTCCATAAGACCAATGCCGGCGAAAATTCGCGACGATATACTTTGTGTCGCTGACCATCGGGCCATAGCAGTTTTCATAAACAATTCGCGCCTGATAGTAATCAAAGAATTTGATTTCTTCCTGTGCCAGGTCTTCTTTTGTCAGCTTTTTATCCAAAACAAATTTTTGGCCGCGCACTTCGCTTATATTATAGTTAAACTTGTTCTGGACGCGCCACAGTCCGCCGATAAACTCAACTCTG
>JAITJD010000027.1 GCA_031279085.1 Rickettsiales bacterium
AGGTGTAGGCATTTTAGACTCCTTTTTTTGTTGTCATTTGAGCTTACTGATACTAATGTTATATATAAAAAACATATTTGTCAAGTTTTTTCTAAACCAAGTTTATTTATAAAACAATGACTTACATGCCCCTCTTGATAAAGATGGAGAATCCTAGCACGAGGTTAGCCCCTCTTGATAAAGAGGGGAGAAAAGCTAGGAGCTTGCGTAAGCAAGCGACCTTAGCTTTT
This sequence comes from Rickettsiales bacterium, assembly GCA_031279085.1. Classification (GTDB taxonomy): domain Bacteria; phylum Pseudomonadota; class Alphaproteobacteria; order Rs-D84; family Rs-D84; genus JAITJD01. Next base: position 231 of record JAITJD010000027.1, read on the forward strand.
CGGGGAGATTTCTTTTTAACTAATATTTAACATCTAAAAACTTAAACCATAAATTCTATTAATGCCAATCTTTAACCAGAAATCCAAAATATAATTATTAATTCCAATCTTTAACCAGAAATCCCCCAAGAGTTTCTAGGCTCGCCATGCTCGCCAATAAACTCTGTCCCCCTTTACCAAGTGGGACAAAGCAAGACTAAATTCTTGCGCCAGGTTTTGAACTTGGGGTGCCAATGGGGTGGGCTAAGACCGAGCTTGCGGGGAGTTGTGCCCCTCTTGGTAAAGAGGGGAGGTTTTCCGAGCAAGCTTGCTTGCCGGAAATGCGGGGAGATTTGTGGTTAATTATAACAGAGAAGATTTTTCTTTGTATTTTTGTTTATAAGAAAAGATTGTTTGTTTTTTTACTATTAAGAATAAATCATTCGTATAAATCATAAATTCTATTAATACCAATCTTTAACCAGAAATCCCCCAAGAGTTGCTAGCTTCGCCCATGGCTCAGCAAGCCAACTCTTTCCCCCTTTACCAAGGGGGACAATCCAAGACTAAATTCTTGCGCCAAGTTTTGAACTTGGGGCGCCAATGATGGGACTAATCCGAGCACGGGGCACGCCCCTCTTGATAAAGAGGGGCTATCCCCGGCTGACTTTTTAATACCTATCATAAATGACGGGGGTTTTGTTTATAGTATAGACCCTATCGTCATTCGGCTTGTTATACCATATATAAATCACATTTGCCGCGGATTTATGATACGGATTGAAATTTCCGATAACCTGCCGGCTTATGTTTTTCTTGAAAACATGATGAAAGGTATTGTCAAACACCTGGGTGTATCTGTCGCCAAAGCCGGGGCTGGATATCATGTTCATTATCATTATGCCGCCGGATTTCACGCATGCTTTGATTCTTTCCATAAATTCCGCCGTAATCAAGTCTTCGGGAACCTGGAAAGAATTCGAATAAACGTCCAGAATAATCAAATCGTATTTTTTTCCGATGTTCTTTAAGAACTGGCTGGCGTCCTGCACGACAAACCGCTTGTTGGGCGTCAGATTTTTTTCCAGGAAATTCTTTTCGGATATTTTCTTTAAAGTCTTTTCAATATCCACGAAAGTGTAATTATTGAACCCATCGGCCAGACCGGCAGTGAACCCGCCCGCCCCAAGAACCAAAATATCGCGCGGCGAATCCTTTGGCATATTGTATATGAAATTAGTGTTTATAAAGTTTATATATTCCGCAGATTTTCCTTCGACTTTATTATAAATCGACATGGGTATTCCATTCATGACTAAAACTTTTTCATCTCCCGCATTCCAGATTTGTATCGTTGAGTTGGCATTGTTCACAATAATGCGGTGCTGGCGCATTAGAAAGGAGTCGCCATTGATAAAGCAAGCGGGAATCAGAATTACCGCGAATATAATCAAATTCTTCAAGCCGGGCCTTGCAATAAAAGCGCCGGCCAGCGAAAGAACCGTTATCAGAATAATAGTATAATTCACGCCGATGAAAGGCATCAGAAGCAAAGTCGTCGCCAAGGAGCCCAAAACAGAGCCAATCGTATCCCACGCCATAATATTTCCGGTGTAATTAGAGTTGTATTTATGCAGGTATCTGGACAACATGGCGGTGTTGAATCCGAACAGAAACGGCGCGGCCGACAGAAACACCAGCGAATATATGAAAGTCTGGACAATGCCGGAATGTATCTTGAAACCGTACATCAGTCCGAAATAAGACGACACCAATGTAAAGCTGGCCGCCAAAACCGTCATGGCCGCGATGACAAGAAAGCTGCCGAACAGAATTTTTCTGATATTTTTCTTCGGCGTTTTTCTGGCCGCGCCGCGAAAATACCCGACGGACATAAATCCCAGGAATGTTCCGATTATTATGCTGGTTATGACCGCGCTGCTGCCCACATAAAAAGACAGCTGCCTTATGACGATCAATTCCAATGAAAGACTGACATAACCGTTCAAGAATATCAAAAACAACAGCCATGCGCGCAGTGTTTTGCTCATATAATAATCTCCTTTGCATAATTCCGGCCTGTCGGCTTTATGCGGTCATATTAACATAATTTGCATGAAACTTTATAAAATTTTTAAAATTCTGTCAAAGACTGACTAAAATCCGGCGATTTGCGGAAAAAAATCCAAAACTAATTTGAATGTATTTTATTTGATTCAATATTAATTTTTAAGTTTGATTGAATTTCTTTTGTGTGATACAATAAAGCATGTTCTTAGAGAAGGAAATTTCATAAATGAAAAGATTTATTGCGGTTTTGAGCAGTTTTTTGATTATCCCGGCCTTTGCGGAAGTCGCGCCTATATACTATGAAGATACCGTTGAATACGCGGACGATCTGATTATTGACGGCGATGCATCGGATGAAACCGTGCCCGATGAAGCGGTCGAAGACAAAAAGCCCGCAACCCCCGTCGCGCCAGCCGCGACAAGTCCGCGCGCAACAGCCGGCCGTTCCGCCAGCCGCGCGACGCCCGCCACATCCGCCGCAACAGCCTCATCTCCCCGCGGCACCGCGACGCGCGCGGTTGCCAGCCGCACGGCTGTTCCAATTCAAAGGGCGACCGTCGGGGCTTCGACAGCCTCCCGCGCTTCAAGCCAGAAATCAAAGCAAACCGTCGCACCGCGCAGAAATTCCGCCGCCGCGTCTGTAAACGCCGCGCGCGCGACGACCACGGGTTCCTTGGTGCAATCGGATACCGTCAACACCCCTCTCTATACCGGCCGCGTCGGCGTTCGCACCAATTCGTCAACCAGCGGCACGCGATTCGCATCAATACGTAGCGCGACAGCCGGCGCAACCACCGCCACATCCGCTACTGTGCCGACCGGCCCGACAATGGACGAGCTTGCGCAGGCATCGGATTTTTGCAAGGCTCAGTTTACGCAGTGCATGGACAATTTCTGCAATGTGCTGGATGATAATCAAGGCCGGTGCAGCTGTTCCTCAAACTTAAAGAATTATTCCAAGACAGAAGAAGCATTAAAGAAAACCACTGCCGACCTGCAAGTTGTCGCGCAAAAGATCCAATATATCGGCCTGACCGCAGCCGATGTCGAATCCTTGTATGTTCAGACCGAAGCCGAAGCCGCAATGCAAGGCCGCACCGACAACACTCAGCTGAAAACCGATTTGGACAAAATCAAGAATCTTATAGTCGATGTGAAAGGCGGAAACTCGGTATCCAGCGACACCAGCGGAATATTGGATTTGTCCAGCCTGCTGGATGTCAGTTTCAGCAGCTCTGGATTTGATCTTGGCTCATTTCTTGGAACCGGCACCACAAACACGATCAGCAACCAACGCGGGGCGGAGCTCTTTAAAACAGCAAGCGCGCGATGCAAGGCCTCCGTGCTGGACAGCTGCAAATCCCAAGGCGTCGACACGGCGGTGATAACAAACAGCTATGACCTGGAAATAGACAAGCAGTGCATCGCCTATGAGCGGAGCCTGACAGAGGCAAACGATCAGATGACCTCAACAGTTATGAATGCGCAGAACTTTCTGCAAAAAGCAAGGCTGCTGGTGACGCAGCAAAAGAACTCCTATGACCTGCGCGGCTGCGTGAATGCATTGGATTCTTGCATGCAAGATGACTTCGTCTGCGGCGGCGATTATGAAAACTGCCTGGATCCCACCGGAAAATATATCGTTAACGGCGCCATCGTGGTCGGCAGCACCCCGGGAGAGGTAGGGACAAATACCGGATTATACACAACTTGGAACTATGATAGTAATAATAGCAATGCATGGATCGGCGCCGGCAACTTGGGCGAATTTGTGGATAAAGGAACAGCGACAAACATAACAACAGCAACCGTGCCAGCTAATATGGCGCAATTCCTGCAAGTCAAAATCGGATATGTGGATTCAGATGGATCCGCCAAGGGAATGTGCGTGTCGGTCTTGAACAAGTGTCAGAATTACACTTACAACCAGTCCGGCTCCGGCAATGGCACATTTATTGTAAAGAACAACGTGGTCACTGAATTTCTGAACCGGACTCTGGTGAATATAAAGGCCAAACAGGACGAGCTGATATCCAATTACGCTGAAAACTGCAAGTCTGATGTTTTGTCATGCTTGTCC
>JAITJD010000008.1 GCA_031279085.1 Rickettsiales bacterium
GGAGCTTGCGTAAGCAAGCGACCTAAGCTTTTCGGGGAGATTTGTGGTTAATTAACATCAACCAAATAATCATTTTCTCAATTGACAACAGTCTGAAAATAGTTCAAAATATATAAGTAAAGTTTCTATAAAACTATGCCTAATCCAAAGGGTGGTTTGTTATGTACAATCTTGGGCATGATTATGGCTGTATCGGTCAATACGGCGAATGGCGCAACGGGCTATGCTTGTTATCCTTCAACGTCGACAAGTCCGACTTCGTGCGACAATCATATATACACCCAAAGCACAGGCGGCTGGGCTGTTTTTGGCTGCACTGGCAGCAATGTAAGATTCTTTTTTGGCGCCAGCGGCTGTTCAGATAGTTTTGGAACTCTTGGTTATGTAGGAAATCCGACATTTAGTGATAGCGGCGGCCAGTATTGCTGGTGCAAGATGTACGGAACAGACTTGAATTATGTGCCGGGTTCGTGGGTCTCCGGCCGCGACGACCACTACGCCAGCTCCGCGTCTGATTGCGCGAACGATTGCGCTTCCCTCTGCGGGTACTACGCCATGTATAATTCCACCTTTCGGTCGGTGCTGTTTTCTAGTTAAAAAAGGGGGGCTAACCCAAGTAAAGATTAGTTGTTGCGTTTTTTTGCCAATATCTATCAACTAATTCATCATGCTGCTTTTTTTACATCAGAGAAAATTTCCAGCGGCGGATTTTTGCCCGATACGACATTCATGTCTATCACGATTTCTTTCAGTCCTTCCTTATCAGGCGCCTCAAACATTGAATTCATCAGAATTTTTTCCAAAATGCTGCGCAGGCCGCGCGCACCCGTCCGGCGGTTTGCCGCTAATTTGGCGATTTCAGCCAATCCGTCATCAGTTATGGTCAAATTTATCCCATCCATTTCCAGCATGGCTGCAAATTGCTTTACAACCGCGTTCTTCGGCTCGGTCAGAATTCTTATCAAAGATGCTTCATCCAACTCGTTCAGAGTCGTGATAACGGGCAGTCTGCCGACTAATTCCGGAATAATGCCGAACTTCACCAAGTCTTCGGGCTGAACATCCGCCAGATAATTTTTTACCGCGCGTTCTTTCTTGGACTGGACATTTGCGCCGAAACCGATTCCGGGCCTTTCATTGATGCGGCTGCCGATTATTTTATTCAGGCCGTCAAAAGCGCCGCCGCATATAAATAAAATCTTGCTGGTATCCAATTGAACGGTTGTCGCGCTGGGGTGCTTGCGGCCCGCCCCGCCCGCGGGGACATTGGCGACGGTTCCCTCAATCAGCTTCAGCAAGGCCTGCTGAACGCCTTCGCCGGAAACATCGCGCGTAAGCGACGGATTTTCCGACTTGCGGGAAATTTTGTCTATTTCATCGATGTAAATGATGCCTTTCTGCGCGCGCTCCACATCAAAGTTCGCATTTTGCAGCAAACGGGACAAGACGCTTTCGACATCATCGCCGACATAGCCCGCTTCGGTCAGAGTCGTGGCGTCCGCAATGGCAAACGGAACATCCAATATTCGCGCCAGCACCTGGGCAAACAGAGTTTTTCCAGTGCCGGTCGGCCCTATTATCAAAACATTTGACTTTTGAATTTCAACATTCAAGGCAACAGACGCGCTGTGGCGCTTGTAGTGATTGTATACCGCGACAGACAAAGTCCGCTTGGCTTCATCTTGGCTTATTATGTATTCGTTCAAGACTTTGCAAATCTTTGAAGGCGTCGGCAATTTTGACGCATCGCGGCTGATTTCGCCGCGAATATCATCCGCCATGATGTCGTTGCACAGGTTTATGCACTCATCGCAAATGCAAACATTTTTGCCGGAAACCAGCTTTTTGACTTCATAAACCGCCTTGCCGCAAAAGCTGCATACTTGTGTCGTCGGTTCTGTTGTTTTTATATCTTCTGACATTTTACACCCTTTTTACCGGTCTCTGATTTCCAATCACGACTTTTTTGCCAACACATCGTCTATCAATCCAAACTTCTTCGCCTCTTCCGGATCCATCCAGTTGTCGCGCTCCATCGCGTCGAACAATTCCTTTTCCTTGCGGCCGGTGAATTCCGCCATTTTCTTAGTCAGCTTTTTCTTGTTCTTTTGAAATTCAGCCAGTTGAATTTCCATATCCGTGATCTGACCCTTGGCGCCGGCGGACGGCTGGTGAATCATGATGCTGGTGTTCGGCAATGCAAAGCGCTTGCCTTTTTCGCCGGCCGCCAATATGACCGCGCCTGCGGACGCCACCAGGCCCATGCCGATGGTCGATACGGGCGATTTGATGTATTGCATCGTGTCCAGAATCGCCCAGCAGGCGGTCGCATCGCCACCGGGGCTGTTGATATACAGCGAAATGTCGGCATTCGGGTTTTCAGATTCCAGAAACAGCATCTGGGCGACGATAATATTCGCCATATTTGTTTCGACTTCGCCCGTCATCATGATAATGCGGTCGCGCAGCAGGCGGGAATAAATATCAAAGCTGCGTTCGCCCCGCGAAGACTCTTCTACAACCATAGGTATCAAAGACATAATTAAAATCCTTTTATCTTACGCATAATAATATAGCATACAAAAATCCGATTCGCGAATTTATCGTATGGCATATAGGTAATTTTTAAATAAATATATTGACAAATTGATTTTTGTATAAAATAATTAATAAAAAACAACAAACTAGGCATTCCATGACCAACAGCTTTTATTATATTGAAATCAAGCGATTAAAAGACGAGATAACTTATTTGAACATAAAAATCGAATATATTTTAAAAGATAAATCAGATCTTAATAAAACATTGAATTTAATTAGAAAATACCCAACACCAAACGATAATTCTACAAATAAAATCCAATGGCAATTGGAAATGATAAATAATCACTTGGCAGAGCTAAAAGAGCGATTAGCCGATATAAAGAACGATATAAACTTTTGCAATCAGAAAGCTGCCAAAGTTGATGCTGAAATATCAGCAGCTTATAATGCAGCTTATAATAAAAGTCCGGAATTGATTGAACGCGGGCTTGTCATGCATCTGTCAAAACTTTTATCCCCGGCAATTCGCGGCCCTCGATAAATTCCAGAAACGCGCCGCCGCCAGTCGACACATAGGTCATTTCATCTTTGGTTCCGGTTGCTTCCAGCGCCGCGACGACATCGCCGCCGCCGACAATGCTTTCCAGTTCGCCGGCTTGGGTTCTGTCCGCGATATAGCGGGCTAATTTGAAAGTCCCGACGCTCCACGTGGGCGCCCATTCGGCCATTCCGACCGGACCGTTCCAGACTATCGTTTCGGCCTGGTCGATCGCGCGCTGATATTCCGCAATCGAAGCCGGCCCTTCGTCCATAACGACTTCGCCGGGCAGTATGTCGGCTATCATCTTGTCGGTTCTGGGCGCGTCTTTTTTCCAAGCGGGCCCGACGCCTTTTTCAACCGGCAGAATGATTTTATCGCCGTACAGCCTCATAATCTCAAAGATTTCAGCATCGGTGGCTGCATCGTATTTTTCCAAATTATCCGCGTCCATCGCCAGATTCTTGGCGCCTAAGGCAACCAAGATGCTGGTTCCGATTCCGCCGGCGCAGATAATTTTGTCGCACAATTTTCCCAATGCCTTGATGATGCCGATTTTGGATTTGATTTTTGCGCCAGATATCAGCCCCAGCAAAGGACGCTTTGGATTTTCCATCAGATTCGATAAAACACGGATTTCCGATGTCAACAGCTCGCCCGCGTATGAAGGCAGTATTTCTGCAACGCCGACCGTGCTGGCGTGCGCGCGGTGGCTGACGGCGAAAGCGTCATTGACAAAAATATCAAATCCGGCCGCCAATTTGGCTGCAAATTCCGAATCGTTTTGTTCTTCGGCCGCATAAAAGCGAACATTTTCCAGCAAAACGACATCGCCTTCTTTCATGCCGGCCATAAAATCCTTGTCCAGGCAATCGGGGATTAAGGGTATTTTCATATATTCGGCAATGGGCGCCAGTGTGAATTCCATATTGCGCGTTCCTTTCGGCCGCCCAAGGTGCGCGCATATCGCGATTTTTGCGCCAGCGGATTGCAATTTGCGAATCGTGGGCATAGATTGTTCTATCCGAAAAACGTCCATAATTTTTCCGTCCGCAATCTGGACGTTAAAATCATCGCGCAGCAAAACGAATTTTCCGCGGACATCAAGATTTTCTAAGTTTCTTATCTGCATATTTGTTCTCCTTTTGATACTATCGCTTTCTGCCACCAAGCGGCATTTCTTTTCAATAATAATGCCGGCATTTCAGTCTGGACTTTCGGATAATAGTCCAAAATTTGAAGCAAATCGGCAAAATATTTCTTGAATAATCGCTTATTGTCCCGAAGCATTTTATTAATTTCCCGGCAAGATTCTTTAATTTCCTTTTGGTGAGCCTCTACCAGGTAATCCTTGGTTGAACCCTTTCCTAGAATTTCTTCAACTAGCCCGATATGGTCGTTTTCTTTAATAAATTCATCGACATCATTATCACCGGGGCAATCCTTAAATTTTTCTAAAAAGTTTACTAAATAACTTTTTTTGTACTGCTCCATGGCAGGATTTCTCAGCGAAAACCTTATTTCAGAGCTGATATAATCCTTATATTTGTCGTCATTGTATAAAAGCGCAACAAAATCGCGTAAAGAAGAAGTTTTTTGCAGATTGGCCACCCAGGCTTTTTTGTCAGTAATTCTGCAGATGTAAGAATCTAAACCTTCGACAATGTGAGAAATTCTTTCCTTATCGCTTGGCTTGAATTTCTTATTTTCCAGATTTTCTATTATTTTCGACAACGCGTTTTTTTTCAGCTCGGCATCCGCCTGTATTTCTTCATTAAAATAAGAAATTACATATTCCGTTGGAATTTCTTTAGCTTTAACTATTGTGCGAATTTTATAAACAGTATTGGATACTATCAAATTCATATATTCTGGATAAGACTTCTTATAACCAGTCGGATTTTGTCGGAAGCTGGCAATATTATTCAATGCCGCAACTATTGTATAAAACAATGTTATAATATCGCTTTCACTCAATATTTCCTTATTCATTTTCATTCCCTTTGCCGATTAGCTCTTTCACGGGCTTAAATGTTTTTCTGTAATGCTGGTTTATACCATATTTTTTTATCGCTTGCAAATGCGCCGCCGTAGGATAGCCCGCGTTTTTATCCCAGCCGTACTGCGGAAACAGCGCGGCCAGATCGCGCATGATTTTATCGCGCGTTTCCTTGGCGATAATTGAAGCAGCCGCGATTGATAATGATTTCGAATCGCCTTTGACAATTGCCCTGCCGGTTATGCCGTCCGGCATCCTGTTTCCGTCGACCAGCGCGAAATCCGGCGTTTCGGGCAGAGCGGAAACCGCCCGCCGCATCGCCAGCATTGACGCCCATAATATATTTAATTCATCAATCTCAACCTGGCTGCATAGCCCGACGCCGACCAAACAGTTTGACATAATCCAGTCATAGGCCGCCGCGCGCCGGACGCGCGTCATTTGTTTCGAATCGGCGATAACGACTGGGATGTCCGCGTCGAATGACGGAAAAATCACAGCGGCGGCGACAACCGGGCCGCATAAAGGCCCCCTGCCCGCTTCGTCAACACCTGCGATAAGTTTGGCGCCGCATTCGATTTCAAAAGAAAAGTCAGGTTGATTCATTGTTAACGGTTGATTAATGGCAGGCATTAACAATCAGCTAAATCGCCATGCGATTTTCGATTTGCTTTTGGACATATTCGTCCTCGCTGTTGTATAATGGCCAGCGGCCGTCAGCCAAGTCCTCCATCGATGTCAGCGGCTGATCCAGACGCGCGCGATAAAGCCACAGATTTGACATGACGCGCTTTATATAGCCGCGCGTTTCAAACGCCGGAAAGCTTTCTATATACAGCAGCGGATCCGATGTTTCGAAGCTTTTCTCGAATTTCAGCAGCATGCCGAGGCCGGCGTTGTACGCGGCCAGCATTTTCACTATATTGTTGTTTATGCCCGAATGCGCCAGCAAGTCCACGATATGCTGCTGGCCCAGAAACATATTGTGTTCCGGATTTGACATGTCGATGTCCGATATTTTCATTTTATTTTGACGCGCCACTATTTTCGCCGTGCCCGGCATCAGCTGCATGACGCCGTTCGCGCCCGCATTTGACTTCGCGTTTGTTTTGAATCCGCTTTCCTGCTTTGTTATTGCGAACAGCAGCGCGCGGTCTATCGACCATCCGCCCAGGGGCTCCCAATCCGGCAAGGGGTATTGAGTGGAATAAATAATATCTTTGTCTATCTCCAAGATTCCGCGGTCTCGGACGACATTGGCGACCTGCATGGAAACGCGCGGCAGCCCGTATGCGGTGGATATTGAATTCACGGCATGCAAAGTCTTGTCGCTGGCGCCTGGCGTGATTATCAGCTTCAAATATTCCTCTGCCCGCGCTTTTTGTTTTGTTTGCAGCAAGGCCAGCGCGATTTTGCCATACTTGTTGTTTTGCAATTCGTCAATATCTTCCTCTGTGGAATCTTGTTCAAAGAATTCATAAGACGGGCGCTCGCCCAGCATGGTCGCGGACAGCGCGCCGTAAAAGGCCATCGGATGCGCCGCGCCTATTTGCCAGTACTTTCTTGCGCTTTTTCTGTCATCGTTCGCATCTGCGGCGCGGCCGGCCCAGAATGCGGCCTCTATCTTTCTGGCGTCATTTATTTGTTCCAATTTCAAGATTTCCCCGAAATATTTTTGGCTTTCTCCAAAATTATCCTCTTTGTAGTAAAGCAGACCCATGGCCCACAAGCCGTATTCAGACTTCGCGTCAGACGCGATAAAACCCCATTTTTTCGCCAATTCGTATTCGCCGTTGGTATAATATACAAAAGACAACCGCCCGGCCAGCCGGCCATAATCGGATTCTGTTAGTTTTTTCTTAAAAGAATTGTCTTCCAGCAAATTTCTGGCGGTTTTGGTGCTGCCGGTGCGGATTGCTTTTTTAAAGCGCGCTATTTTTTTTCCGGTTTCGCCAGAATAGTTTTTTTGCGTCCAGTTTTCCGACTGCGCGGTTTCGATTGATTTTCCATTCATCGTCTTTGGCAGTTTAGCGGCGCGAACCTGAGCTTTCTTTATTTGCGCCAGCGCGCCCATTCTTTCGGCGCCGGGCATATTGTAATATTTCTGCATCCATGCGGAGACTTCCGAACCCTTGGTGCGGTAAGTCTTGGAAATATACCTTTGATATAAAACTTCGTTCATCAGCAGCTGATCCGATATGCTTTTCTGGAGCTTTTCTGCGGCGGAGATTTTTTCTTTTGACTGCAATTCGAAAATCTGCGCGTAAATTTCCGCATCCTGGTCGGATAAAATGCTTGGAGGTTCGGCCGCAGGCGCTGACGCCATGGCAAAAAGAGCAAAAAAACATAGAACAAATATTTTTTTCATTTTAAAATAGTGTATTTTTTGGCAGCTTGCAGGCTTTCGAGTCATTGTCTGCTTCTGGAATTTGACTTATGATTTTTCTAAAATCCGATATTTTTGAAAATTTGCGATAAACCGATACGAAACGTATGAAAGCTATCGGATCCAGATTCAGCAATGAATCAGAAACCATTTGCCCGACCAGCTCGCTATTTACTGAATCATCGGCGGTTTCCGTTTCCAGCCTGCGGTGGATGGAGGTCACCAATTTTTCCACCTGGTCGTCCCCGACATCGCGGTTGCGGCATGCGATTTTTATGCTGCGCTTCAGCTTTTCCCTATCAAAAGATTCCAGCTTTCCGCTGTTTTTGCGAACCATTAAATCGCGCATCTGCACCCGTTCCACAGTTGTGAATTTAGCGCCGCATTGATTGCAGACGCGGCGGCGGCGAATAATCGCGTCTTCGGTATCAGGACGAGAATCCTTTACCTGGCTGTCTGTAGAATTGCAATAAGGGCACCTCATGGTTCTGAAAATGTAGCAATTATACCCAGGTTAGTCAATAAGTTTGAGGCTTAAAGTTCGCGGTTTGAAGAATTCGGCAAATTTCTATTTTTATAAAAATCAAGAACTTTATTTCATCATGCCCGTTCTGCCGGCGCTTTTTTAAAAGGCAAAAATGTGATAAAATGGTTTTTATAGAGAGATGAATGAATATCTGAATAAAATCTTGATAGGAGATTGCACAAAGCGGATGCGCGAACTGCCGGACGGTTTCGTCGACGCTATTTTTGCCGACTCCCCGTATAATCTGCAATTGGGCGCAAAGACTCTGTATCGTCCCGAAGACCAGACTGCGGCGCGTGCTGTGCGCGATTCTTGGGACTCATTTGAATCGCCTGAACAATATGACGATTTTTCCCGCGCCTGGCTGACGGAATGCAAGCGCGTTTTAAAGCCGGACGGCGCGATGTGGGTTATCGGGACTTACCACAATATTTTCCGCATCGGAACCATATTGCAGGATTTGGGCTTTTGGATTCTGAACGACATCGTTTGGGTAAAGACAAATCCTATGCCGAATTTCCGCGGAACGCGCTTTACGAACGCTCATGAGACATTGATTTGGGCCACGCCGAGAAAGACCGGCAGATATACTTTCAATTATGAAACTATGAAAAAGTTTAACGGCGGCAAGCAGATGCGCTCTGATTGGGACATAAATATATGCCTTGGTGAAGAGCGCGTAAAAGACAGCGGTGGAAAAAGCCTGCATACCACGCAAAAGCCCATGGATTTGCTGCGGCGGATAATTTTGTCTTCCACCAAGGCCGGCGACATTATCCTGGACCCGTTCATGGGCAGCGGCACCACGGCGGCGGCGGCAAAGGAATTGGGCCGGAACTTCATAGGCTTTGAAACAAATTCGGATTATGTGGCGGCGGCGCGAAAAAGGCTGGACAATATCGACGCAGCCGACTTGTCGGAAATTGAGGTATCCATGCCAAAGCGCGATGAGATAAAAGTAGCATTTTCAGAACTAATTGACAGCGGGCTGCTGTATATTGGCCAGACCTTGGTCAGTCCAAAAGGCGAACGCGTCATGATTACCCGCGACAGCCAGCTGGCGCACAGCCTGTACGGCAAGGCGTCGATTCATGTCATGGCGGCCAAGATTCAGCGCTGCGCCAGCTTTAACGGCTGGGATTATTGGAGCGCCGAAAGACGCGACGGTTCGCTGATACCTATTGACGATTTAAGAAAATATGTGCGAAACATCAAGCGCGATATGAAAAAAGCGGCATAATAATCCGCAATAAGAATGCATCGAATGCCAATCGGCGCCTAAATTTATTCCAACGCCGCTCGTAAGCGCGTTTTTTTAAAGAAAATTCATAAATTTTGTCAATGTAAATTTGTTTTTTGCTTATTTTTGTGATATGATAGGTTAATAGAGAGAATGGCAACTGTTAAAGGGCATGCCTTATGCAACATAAAAAATTAGATTTTAAAACAGGACAATATGTAGTTTATCCAACGCAGGGCGTCGGAAGACTTCTTCGGATAGAAGATCAAGTTATCGGCAGCCAGAAGCTTAAAATGCTGGTTATTGATTTTGAAAAAAATCGCATGACATTGCGCGTTCCTTTGGATAGAGCCGAAGTTTCCGGACTGCGTCCGCTAACCAGCATAAAAAAAATGGATGAAGCCCTGGCATCCGCCAAAGGCAAAACACTCGCCAAACGTTTGACATGGGCGCGCCGCGCCGCCCAATATGAAGAGAATATCAATTCAGGCGACCTTATGAAACTGGCCGAGGTTGTGCGCGATTTGCAACGTCGAAGCGCGACGGATCCGATGACTTATTCCGGCCGCCAGCTGTATCAGCGCGCGTTGGAGCGAATGGCGCAGGAATTCGCGGTTCTGCACAAAATGGATATAACAGAAGCATCGGACAAGATTGAAGACATTCTTGGTATTCCGAAAGAAATCGATCCTAATCTGGAAGACGAATTAGGAGAAGATATAGAAGAGTCCTGAAAATATTCGCAGACAAGCATGATAGGGCGAGTTATCGGCGTTGGCCGGCCGGTGTTTGAAAATTACTTCGCAAACATTTTGTCAAAGACTTTTTTATTGACTTTCACCGGATATTCGCGCTTTAAAAACGCGCTATAATCATCTAAAATCCCTCGCGCGGACATATTTTGCAATTCCTTGCGCAAAGCCCCCATTTTCGATGAGTCTGTCTTCGGCGCGATTTTTTTCTCAACATGCAGAATATAAAAGGAATTCTGAGCGGCCACAATAGAGTTAGTTCCGACGGCTTGGCGAAATGCCGCGACCAAGACATCTGTCGGCGCGCCGGCCATTCGCGAAACCACCGCGCTTTTTTTACCGTCCAGCCCGCCTTTCTCATTCAGTTTTATCAACAGCTCGTTCGCGCGCAGATAAGCCCGCTTTTTCTGCTCTTCCCTTTTCCAGGCCGCAGTCAGGCTGCTTTTCACAGAATCGAATTCAGCGGCATGCTCCGGCTTTACATTGTCGACGCGGATTATCATAAAGCCTTGCTTGGTTTCGATTACCTCGCTTTCCATGCCCTGCTCCATAGAGAAAATTTTCGACACCAGCGAACTGGTCAGCAATTTGTCGGCCGGCGGATTGTCTTTTGGAAAAGCTTTCAGCTCTACAAATTCCGCCTTGGAATTTTTGGCCGCCGATTTCATGGATTCACCGGAAATTAGGGCGTCTTCCAGTTTTTGCGCGGCGGCATAACCTGCCTCATACTTGTCGGGCTTGTTCATTTCCGCGGGAATCAGAACATAAGACACCGCTCTTGCCTCTGGATTTATTTTCGGATTTTTGGCATAGAATTCGCGAAGATTTTCATCTGTCGGATCACCGATTGCAAAATCGGCGAATTTTACTTCGGAATATTCGACCAGCCTTTCGCCGTATCTGGAATTATACGCGGCGCGAACCGCAAATTCAGGCACGGCAATGGGAAAAGACACCGCGTCCAATATATAAGACCGCTTTATCTGGCTTCGCACATAATCAGCGAATTTAGCTTCCGTGAATCCGGCATTGTTCAAGACGGTGTCAAATCTGGCGGAAGAGAATCCGCCGTTTTCCTGAAAATCCGGCAGACTGCGAATTTCTGATGCGATTCGCCTGTCCGTAATGATAAAACCCAAATCATCCGCGCGGTTTTCAATCAGAATGCCGTTTGTCATCTTTGCCAAAAGTTCGGTAAAAAACGCGTTTGCAGATTCCGGTTCCGTATAAATCTGCTTTTGCTGTTCTTTCGGCAGCTTTGCCAGCTCGCGCGATTTTTCTACATTAAACTGAGCGAGGCTCAAATCTGTGTCGCCGATTTTCATAATACTGCTTTCGGTCGAGACATTGCCCAGTATCCATTCCGCCGCGCCCCAGCCGACGAATGAAAAGGTAAGGATTCCTATCAGAATCTTGGCAATCGGCTTTCCTGACATATCGCGTAAATATTCTAGCATTTTTATACCTTTTGAATTATCATGTTAGACCATGCTAGCAAAATTCAGAAGGAGTTTTCAATGAAAATAATCGTCGGCAATTGGAAAATGAACGGTTCCGCGGCAGAGCTGGAAACAATGATATCAGCGCTGGAGCTTGTCGAGACAAAAAACAAAGTCGCAATATGCGTTCCTTTCACCATGCTGGGCGCGAAGTCTGAAAAATTGGCTTTTGGCGCCCAAGATGTCAGCACTCATGAAAAAGGCGCCTATACCGGCGAAATATCGGCCGGAATGCTGGCTGACGCCGGCGCCAAATATGTCATCGTCGGGCACAGCGAGCGGCGCCAGCACCACAACGAAACAAACGGGATAGTCCGGCAGAAAGCATCGCAGGCTTTGGCGCGCGGCCTGATTCCGATTATCTGCGTCGGCGAAACAATGGAAGAAAAAGAATCCGGAAAAACGATGGATATAATCGCGGCCGCCGTGTCCGAATCAGTGCCGGCGGACGTAAACACCGATATAATAATCGCATACGAGCCGCGCTGGGCCATCGGCGCGGGCCTGACGCCGACCGAATCGGAAATCGCGGCCGCGCACGCGCTGATTGCAAAGACTTTGGAATCCATGGGGCTGTCCGGCACGGCGATTCTGTACGGCGCCAGCGTGAACGGCGGAAATGCGAATGAAATCATGTCTATAAAAAATGTGGACGGAGTTTTGGTGGGCGGTGCATCCTTGAAACCGGACGGCTTCATACCTATAATAACAGCTATATGACAAAAACAACGGTCGGTTCTAACAAAGGTTTTAATATGGAAGAAAAAACGAATGAAGCTGAAATAGAAAAAGTCAAGATTTCCGATTCGGAAGATCCGAACGCAAACGGCGCGGATGCATCTGAAATTGAATCATTGAACATCCGGATTGCAGATCTGAATGCTGTAATCGCGGATTTGAACGACAAGTATTTGCGATTGGCGGCAGAGCTGGAAAATACCCGCCGCCGCGCGGCTATTGATTCGGAAAACTCCATGCGCGGCCGCGCAATGTCGATTGCCGGACAATTTCTGCCCGTGATGGATGCGATAGAGGCCGCCCTGTCGCATGCGCCTGATGACGAAGGCATTCGGGCGATGGCGCGGGCGATGGAATCGGCATTTGCGCAAATCGGGATTATAAAAATAGAATCAGTCGGCCAGCAGCTGAATCCGCAGTTTCATAATGCGGTGCAGGTGGTCGAGGCGCCCTTGTCCGACGAACCTTGCGCGACCAAGCCGACGCCTAATGCGATAGTCGGCGAATTGCAGACCGGCTATATGTTCGGCGACGCAGTTCTGCGCCCCGCGATGGTGGTGGTCGGCAAGTAAAAGAAATGTTTCAGCGGCCTGTGTTAAATAGATTATTTTCAGGCATGACCGACGGCTATTTAGTTAAAATTGAAACTATATACCGACTTTGTGCGAGAATTTCATCATTAATATTGATTCGTTTCCGAATTCTTTCGTATGATTCGGATTCACGCGATATATAAACCCGAAAGCCCCGTCGGTATGCGCGCCAAGATTCACCCTGTATTCGCCGCTGAAACGCAATTCCCGCGATTCCGGCCTTAAATCCAGCTTCGCGACATTCATGTCTTTGATTGCAAGTTCAAAATTTCCATCGTCATTTTCAAATACCTCATATTCGGCATGAGCGTATTTCATGCCCCCCTTGACCACTGCCAAAGGACGCGCAACCGCGAACGAGAAATTGCCGATATCCGCGCCCAGCGCAAAGCTATTTGATTCAACCTGCGAAATTCCCAGAATATATTCGCCATCAGAATTCGCATCAGTCCTGGCAAAGGTCGAACGCAGCGACAAATTTATGCTTTCTGACAGATTGTACGCGGCAATCGCATCAATGTAAGTCGTTTCCGCGCCGCCCAATGCCAGCAAGCCGCCCGTATAAGCCCCCAGAATCGTATCAGTCTCACGCGCCGTGCCAAAGCCGGCCGAAATGCTGAATTTTTCATTTCCCCACGAAACATCCGCCATGGCGCCGTCTATCCGTCCAAGAATCGCGGGCTGATACTGGCTGGCCAAGGTAGGGTCGTTTTCCAACAGAGATTCGTCCGTTATGCTGCCAGAAAAGGCGCGCGCGCCCATTTTCCAATTTCCAAACACATATTCCGCGTCGGTTGCGACAGAGTTCGCGGCCATGGACAAAATCGGATGAGCCATGCCGTTGAATCTTGACGCGCCGTCTGTGAAATGGCGCTGATATCCTGCGGCAAAATTCCAGCTGCCGGAGTTATAATAGAAACGCAGGTCATCAAGCCCGCTCAGATTATCAACATACTGCTTTTCCGAAAAAGACATATCAAAATCAAAGCCTTCTTTTGTTTTTTTCCTTTGTTCTTTTTTCCTTACTTGAAACTCGCCCAGCACATCGCCCATGTACAGCCCGCGGACGTCCGACGCGCCCAGCGCGAATTCGTTTTCCCAAACGCGCGGCAGCGAAAGCGACCCGTCCGAACTTTCCAATATGTCATAGAACGGCGCGCTGATGGAGGCCGCGCGGGGATTAAAGATGCTGGAAGTCCTGAATATCGTGTTTGTCGCGGCGCGCCAATAGGCGTTGCCGTTTCCGGACACTATTTTACTGCCGTCATAATAGTAAACTTTGCTGGTCGGCTTTGTCGCGCGTTCAAGATTCACCAGCCCGTATCCGAACACTTCCTTGAACACTGCAAGGTAGTCTTCCCCGCCCTGCTCCCACTTGTACTGGTATTCTTCCGGCATTTTATACATTGACTGCAAATATGATTTCAGCTCGTCGGCCGTTATTTTTCCGCCGCTGTCATTGCTGCCCAGATACGGGCCGTCGGCCGTCAGAGCCATCAAAACGAACAATTCCTTGTTATTCATGTAGTCAAAGGCGGATTTCAAAGCGCCCGCCGCGCCGGCCAAGCTGGCGACCGCCAGCTCGTCCGTAATTCCGGCCGCCGCAAAGCACCATGGGTCGATTCCGGCCGCGCCGCTGCCGGCCAGACCGCATACTCTTGATTTGTAGTATTTGTCTTCCGCGTTGTCATGCCATTGCGACAATGCTATCTGGCCCGATGGAGAATAACCGGAAACACTGCTGGCGCCGTTGGTTCCGGAGCCTGTCAGGCCAACCGCAACGACAGACATGAACAAATGCTCTAAATTATCAAATACCAATGGCGCGGAGTTTTCGAATCCGGCTTCAAGTGTTCTTCCCGAATAGACGTTGTCCGTTTCAAACGCGCCGGTCGAGAAAATCACAAGCGGAGAATAAAGCGAGCCCAATCCCAAGAAAAAAGACGCCGCGCTCGTGCTTGGCGCGTCGTCGGCGCCGGCCAGGCCGTCGGATTCATCTCGGTTATAATATTTGTTGACCAGATTTAAGAATCCTGACTGGCGGCTGGCGGATGAAAACGACAAAACATCTGAAACCGTTTCAACATCACGGCCGCGCAAAGGCGAAATCACAGATACGTTCGCGATAATATCCGGACGCGAACGGCCGCTGTTGTCCGCAGAATCGCCGCCCACCCACAGCGCGCCAGCGCTCAGCAGCGCCTTGTAATTGTAATAGTCGATGTCTGCCAGCTGCTTTGCCAAAACCAAATCCGTCACGGACATCGAATAAGCGCTGTCGATATAGCCGTCAGAATCGGAATCGACATAATACAGCCCGTCCGCGCCAATATATCCGCTGATTGAATAAGGCACGCTGGCGTTTGTCGCTACAAACGAATTTCCATTCATGGTTATTGTAAAATCAATTCCGCCAACTCTTATGGTTTCGCCAGTATCCCATTCCAAGTCCGTATCCGTGTCATTCAGCGATCCGACGACTGTGCCGCCGCTGACGGTCTTCATGCCCTTGCCGCCGCCGGTGCGGAAAATCGTCATCTGGCCGTTAGGCATGAATCCCATAAAGTCGGCGGCCGCATAGCCGGCGGACTTTCCGCCGACGACCTTGGCCAGCAGATTGTCCATATCGCTGGCAAAAGCATTGTTCACTGCGGTGCCGGAACCGGACAAATCAAAAACATCCAGACGATCGGCATCCTCAATCGTGGAATCATCAGTCAGACTACCATTATCACTGCCGCGAAATATCTTGTTGTTATAGTACTTGCTGGAAATCATGTCATTGTTGGCGGGGTTGGCTATGGTGCCATTTGAATTCGTCGTCGTCCAAGGCAGCAATGCGTCGTCCAAAGAAGAATTCGTTTCGGAATAATCATTCGCGGGCTTTGGCGCGGCATTTATGCCATTTGCGGTAATCAGCGCGACATTGACCGGGCGGGAGCCTAAGACCAAATCCGTGCCAAGGTTATTGCCGTCCAAGGGTATTGGCGCGCGCGAGATAGTGTTGCGCAGGGTTCGCATTCCCATGTATCCGCGCGCCAGCGGCGAATATCCGCGCATCATCAGCAAGTAATTCTGCGCGTACGAATTTGTCATCAGCGCGAAGTTGTCTTTCAAAATTCCATCAGTGCTGGGGCTGTAATAATTCAGATTAGAGGTATAGCTCGCATTTTCGGACGCCGTATTCGGCATTGCCGGCCCAAAAGGCAAAGCGAATGCCTCCGTTGCGGTGCCGCCGCCGCCGGTTCCGCCGCCGCCCGGACGATTGCCTGACGAAGTCCCGTCGGAATTATTGTTATTTCCCGGGTCTAATACATCGGTCAACAACAACAGCCCGCCAACAACAACGGCGGCTCCTGCCGCCGCCAATGCAATGCTTTTGGTTGTGGACAATCCGCTGAACAGCCCGCCGGATTCTTCCTTGGGCAATTTTTTATTATACCGCTTTATCTGCTGGTCGCATTTTGACGCGTCGGCGCCGTACATTTGAAGAATCTGCGCGGCGCGCGTATCCTTGTTCATCAAAGCGGTGCAAACCACGGACATTCCGGTATTGTCCGTAAAATTGATATTGGCGCCGTTATTGACCAAAGCCTGCACTTGCTGGATATCGGCATTTTTAGCAGCCGACAGCAATTGCGCGGCGATTTCAAAGTCGCTGGCCGCGAATGATGCGACAGGCGCGAAAAATAAAGCAAATAATAAAATTTTTATGCGCTTCATGAAAACATCTCTCTATCAAGGGAGATTTTAACACAAATCTTTTCAAGTTGTAAAGCATAAATTAAATTGAAGGGCAAAAGATGATGTTAACACCTGGCCGCCGCCGGCAGCTTTTGCGATTCAATAAAAAATCCCGCATGCGCGGGATTTTTTATTAACGGCACCAAGCTCTTGTCTTGGGCTTTGGCGGCTGCACAACCTTTTCAACAAATACGGTATCTCTTACTATTTCTTTTATCACCACTGTTTCTTTTACCACTATGGTGTCCCTGGCCTGCGGCACAGGTATCGGCACAGGCTTTTGCACAGGTGTTGGCGCGGGTTTTTTCTGAGGAACCGGCCGGACAGGATTTGTATGAACCAGGATTTGTCTGCCGTTATAGGCTTGCCGTTTTTTATTCTTTTCGCATTCCGACAGTTTTTGACAAATGCTGTCCCGTTTTGCATTGCAATCAATCAATTCTTTTTTAAGCTTGGCATTATCGGCTGATATGACTTTATTTTCACTGCATTGTTTCAGTGAAATTGTGATCAGAACGCCAAAAGCAAGCCCCAAAAGCACATATCCGCTATTAATAAGCCAATTTTTATTAGACATCATGGTCCTCCTTAAAAACTGTTGCATATAATATAGACTATAAGATAGATTTGTCAAGTACTCTATTCAAATTTATTAACGGGGCTTTATTTTTCCTTTTGCCACCGCCGGCGATTTCTGATATCATTAAGGAAGAGAGATATGAGAAAAACATTTGCTTTTTATTTTTTGTTTCTTATTTTATGCGCGGCGAACACCGCGCATGCCGCTTGTTCAAAGGCAAATCTGACGCGGTGCCTCGATTCCGCCTGCGGCATAAACATCGGCATGAATCCGGCGGCTCGCTGCCAGTTATGCGGCACGGCTGCGGCCGGAACGGCTGCGGAAGAGACCGGCATGAAAAGCCTTTCCGTGGGCTCTTCGTCCAGCAACACCCTGTCCGCTAAGGAGCTGAAATCCGCGCCGTCTGATCCTGGCGCGCGGTATTCTTGGGCGACGGCGGAGTGTATGAAAAAGATTTCCGGATGCACGGCCGACGATGTGTCCGACAACTATGACAAATTGATAGAGCAGTCCTGCAAAGCGGCCGGAATCAGCGCCGGCATGGCGGAGCTGCAATCAGCGCTGAAAAAAACCAAGAACCAGACATCGTGCAATTCTGAGATAACATCGTGCCTGGCTGACGCAAAAAGATGCGGCGCGGACTGGAAGTCCTGCGAGCAAAACGCCGACTTTGATAAATTCTTTTCCGCCTGCACCGTAGAGGCGTCAGGCTGCGGCGAATATCTTGCCGGAATCCGCACTGAACTGACCGCCGCGCGCGACACGGCCGCCAAGGGTCGGGACACTCTGCTGGCCAACATAGTGGCGGCATACCGGACCAACCGCGAAACAAAGCTGAAAGATGCGGAAAGCTCTTGCAAGAACAGTTCCGCCAAAAACAAGTGCGTATCCGAAACATGCGAAAAAAGCATGAACAACAAATGCGCCGCCGGGTTTGAATCGGAGAAATCCATGGCGACATTATTATGCGCATTTCACGACACGGCGTGCAGCAGGTTGAAATAAAAAGGGGCAGAGAAAAAATTATGAAGCTTGGCAAACAGATTTTTAGCATTAAGAAGTTAAGCAGTGTTTTCATTCTTTGCTTTCTGTTTTTCGGCGAATCGCCGGCCGCAACCGTCGTCCAGCGCGGAACCGCGCCCAAGCCGGCTTCCCGCGCCAGCACGGCTGTCAAAATAGCAGAAGTACAGGCGATATCCGCCGCAATCGAAGAACAAGCCGAACCGGCGGCAGAGGAAGAGCCTGCGGCGGAAATCGTGAATGAAGCGCCCGTCATTGAAAACAAATCATCTCAGTTTGACAAGGTTATCGGCGCCGCCGGCCAATCCGAATCAGACAAAAGCATGGACGAGCGGGCGGAAATGATACGGCGCCAGAGAGCCGCATTGGATTCTGCGGACGCCACCGCCAGCGCGGCAAAAAAAATGGAAACCTCCATAGCCAAGGGCAGCAATGCCTGCGATGCGGGCCTGCGCGACTGCATGAAGCAAAACTGCGGCAACGACTTTTCAAAATGCGCGGGCGACGGGGACACGATCTGGGGGGGCAAATTGGATTCCTGTAAAAGAAATTTGAATTGCAGCGGCGAAGAGTTCCAAATGTTCGCGACGGAAATCAAGGCCGACCGCGATTTTAACGCAAAAATGGCGTCTTATTTGGAAACATTGGACTGCGGCAACAGATACAATAGCTGCATTGTGGAAAAGTGCGGAAATAATTTCAGCAAGTGCATTGGAAAATCCGCCGGCGACAAGGCTATTTCCGACTGCGGGCAGACTGCGAAAAATTGCCAGACAGCCGACAGCGGCCTTGCGAACAGAGCCGGTCAGGTTTTCGCGACACTGCGCCAAAGCGCGGAAGTCCAGGCAAAAAAAGACGAAGAGCGCCTGCATAAATTGCGCGACCAAATGTCAGACCAGTGCAAAAGGCTGGGCGCGATGTTTGACGAGCGCAGCCTGGACTGCGTGTTTACGGTGAACTTTTTTGCGAATAATTCGACGACTCCGTATGCGTCTAAAAAAGCGTACGGCGGCGACACATTCGACTGCGACCAGAATTGGTTCGGCATAGACATAACGACATTCAAAGAAAACGCGTATCGCCTGACGCGTTCGCAGACGGCGGCGTCATCGGCGATGATG
Source organism: Rickettsiales bacterium (assembly GCA_031279085.1). Lineage (GTDB taxonomy): Bacteria > Pseudomonadota > Alphaproteobacteria > Rs-D84 > Rs-D84 > JAITJD01. The sequence continues at coordinate 19,281 of JAITJD010000008.1, forward strand.
GGCGCGGGGCTGGGCACTGCGGCGGGCGCGCTGACATCCGGCGCGATAGACAGGGCGATGGATCGCGCCAAGGCGGAAAAGGCGGTTGATAAAGCCGAAAAAGAACACGAAGAAAATTACGGTGGTAAAAAATCGGAGGGCTCTACTACTTCGGGGCGCCGCCCCCCCCGCGGCGGCGTCCCCAGTAGTAGAGCCCTCCGATTTTTTACCACCGTAATTTTCTTCGTGTTCTTTTTCGGCTTTATCAACCGCCTTTTCCGCCTTGGCGCGA